>DATEJJ010000672.1:0-6983 GCA_035278125.1 Rugosimonospora sp. | reverse complement strand
GGCCGCGGTGGGTGGCGGCCGCCGGCGCCTCGCATGCGACGCCGGACTGTCCCCTGGTGAGCTGCGACCTATGGACTGGTACAGGCCGGCGCGGGTGTTGACGGGCTGCCGTTGGCGATGAAGCCGAACGTGGTCGAGGTACCCGCCCCGAGCGCGCCGTTGTAGGACACGTTCTTCACCGTGGCCGCCGCGCCGCTCGTGGTCAGCGTGCCGTTCCAGAGCTGGCTGATGCTCTGGCCGCTGCCCAGCGCCCAGTTCACCGTCCAGCCGTTGATGGCCGAGGCACCGGCCTGTACCGTCACCTCGCCCTGGAAACCACCCTGCCACGAGTTCACCGTGCGGTACGACGCCGCGCACGCACCCACCGGAGGCGGGGCCGAGGTCGGCGGAGGGGAACTCGGCGGCGCCGAGGTCGGCGGAGCGCTCGACGGCGGGGCCGAGGTCGGGTTGCCGTCGCCCAGGGTCGGCGTCTGCCAGTCGCGCCAGTCGGCCAGGTTGCCCTGCGCCAGCGACGAGATCCTGATCGTGCCGGGATCGTTCGTCGTGCGCAGCAGGAACTTGCGGATGTTCTGCTGCAACGGGGTCGTCCACTCGGGACGCAGCGCGCAGTGGTTACCGTTCTGGATGTCGGACCAGTAGGTGATGTTGTCACCCGCGCCCAGCGCCTTGTAGACCTCCGCGCCACCCAGGGCGGCCACGCTCGCGGACTTGGGGCCCAGGTTGGTGATGTGCGGGTTGTCCATGATGAACAGTCCGCGCGGCGCGACCATGGCCACCATCTCGTGCGTGTCCACCGGCAGCATGCCCGGGTTGCTGGTGAAGGCGCCGAACGCGTCGCCCAGCCACGGCTGCTCGCCGAAGGCACTGCTGAGGCTCTGCGCGCCTTCGCCGGGGATACCACGGAAGATGGGTACGCCCGCACTCCCCGACTCGATCGGCATGGTCAACGCGATGCGCTGGTCGAACACGCCCGCCACGAAGGCGCCCTTGCCGAAGCGGGAGCATCCGGTGACACCGATGCTGTCCGCCCGCAGGATGCTGCCGTCGGACTGCGCGATCACGTCGATGATGCGGCTCACGCCCCAGCCCCACGCCTGCAACAGCCCGGTGGTACTCGTGGCGCCGTAGATGCTGTAGAACGCGCCCTGCTTGTTGTTGCGCGGCGTGCCTTCCTGCCCCACCGCGTACTGGTTGTAGTTGATGACCGCCGCGCCCGCGCCCATGATGGTGGCGGTGTCCGCGCCCACGCCGCCCAGGAGGACGACGGCCGGGAACGGCCCGGTCCCGCTCGGCAGGCTGACACTCGCCGAGAAGCTGGAACTCCGGCCGCTGTCGCTCACATTCACGGTGATACTGGTACGCGTGACGGTGCCCGTCACGCTCGCGGGGCGCGCCGGCTTCTCGCCGTAGACGTACTTCTCGGCCAGCTTCTTGATTTCTTCGCGCCGGCAGCGCCAGTCGGACTTGGCGGTGATGCGCGTGCCATCCAGCTTCAAGAATGGATCGGGAAGCTTGGCGTTGGCCGTCAACGCGCTGGGCAGGGTCACCGCGCAGTTGGCGCCCTCGTCTTCCACGCCGACCGGCGGCGGCGCGGCGGCCTCGGCGGCCACGACCACCGTCACCGCTCCGGTGACCGCGAGCGCCGTTGCCGCCAGCATGACGACCATCGAACGGACCGTATTGCGGCCCGACCTGAGGACCACTAGGGCTCTCCCTTCCGGGGTGGACGACTTCCGGGTGGATGGTGGAAAGCGACCAGCGTGATCGATGATCACGGATGTCAAAAGTACGTCCAAGGGTCGAGCAGATAGCGTCGCGCGTCAATACCTTTCCGGAAGTTTTCGGTTTCTCAGCGCCGAACAGAGCGGCTGGTGTCGCCGAACGGCGGGCACATCCGATCCGGTCAGGCTCATGAACTGCCCCGGCATCGGTCGAGACGTCTCGGGAAATTTTCCGATAGCGCGACCCACCGCGATGGGGGTCTGAGCGAGCCGGCCGCCTGGGTACTGTTGGGCGAGGTTGACTGCGGGGGCGGAACTGGAGGTGGTCGGCGATGCGGTCCAGGCGTTAGTCCCGCGCACGGTGCGCGGGCGGCCGAGGGACAGGTCGTCACATGTCCAGGACAGATGTCCACGCGCCCGGGTGGGTCATGGAGCGCGACCCGCTGTGGCGGTACCACTTCACCGCGCGGCACGATCACCGCGGCGGCCCCTGCGATCTCGCGCGCTACCTCGCCGCGGGCGACGGTACGGTCCGGACCAGGTGCTCGATCACCCCGCTGTACCGGGGGCGGAACATCTGGTGCGGGTGCTGGTCGTGCACCGGGCAGCGGGGCCGGAAGGCCGGTAACCGTACCCACCGCATCCAGCTGCGGGCCGCCCGCCGCGACGCGCTCAAGACGGTCGCCGCCGACCGGGACACCATCGACATCCCACCGCCCACCCGCATCTGTCCGTGGTAGCGCGTGCGGCGCCTCGCGCCGTGCATGATCTGAACCTGCCGGCAGATCGTCAAGGTGAGTGCGCGATCTGCCGGCAGCTCGCGATCAACGCCCGGTGCTGGACCAGATCGGGTCGGCCTAGGCTTCCTGGCGCGGCGCCCGCACCCGGGCCCGGCCGGCGGTCAGCCGGGCGCGGCCCACATAGCGGGTCCGCACGCCCGGTGCCGGCACCGCCGCGTGCCGCCCGGTCACCGGGAGCAGTCCGACGAGGGACACTGTGGACAGTCGCGGCCCGCGGTGCTCCACCGCCGCGGTCGCCGTCACGCTCGGCGGGGTCAGCTCCACCACCCGGTCCGGCTCCGGGACCAGGTGCGGGTCGTGGGTGATCATTATCGTGGTACGCCCGGCCACGAGCCGGCGCAGCGGCTCCAGGATGCGGCGCGCGGCGGCGTCGTCCAGTCCCGTCGTCGGCTCGTCCAGCACCAGGATCGGGGTACCGCGCAGCATCGCCCGCGCGATCGCGATCCGCTGCCGCTGCCCGCCGGAGAGCAGCCGGCCCCGCTGCCCCACGTCGGTGCGGTACCCGTCGGGCAGCGTACGGATGAACCCGTCCGCGTCGGCCGCCACCGCCGCCGCCAGGATCTCCTGCTCGGTCGCGCCGGGGCGGGCGTACGCGATGTTGTCCCAGACGGTGCCCTGGAACAGCATGCTCTCCTGGTGCAGCAGGGTCACGTTCTCCCGCAGTACCCGCAGCGGCAGTGCGCGGATGTCCACCCCGTCCAGCAGGATGCGCCCGCCGTCCGGATCGTAGAAGCGCAGCAGCAGCTTGGTGACGGTCGACTTGCCGGCGCCGCTGGGGCCGGCCACCAGTACCAGCTCACCGGGCTGCGCGGTCAGTGACAGCCGGTCCAGCGTCGGGCGGTTGCTGTTCGGGTACCGGAAACTGACGCCCTCGAAGTCGATGCGGCCCTGCGCGCGCCACGGCCGCGGGTCCGGGTCTGGTCTGTCCACAACGGACGGTCGCGCACGCATCAGCGCCGTCACCCGCTCCGCGGCCGCACCCGACTCGGCCGCCGTCAGCGACAGCTGCCCGAGACTCTGCACCGGCGGGTACATGTAGCCCAGGTACGCCGCGAACGACAGCAGCCCGCCCAGGGTGATCCGGCCCGCCGACAGCTCCCACGCGCCCATGCCCAGCACCGTCAGTACGCACACCGTCTCGACCAACTGCACCAGCGGCCCGTACGCCGCGGTCAGCCGCGCCTCGGCCAGCTTGGCCCGCAGCCAGGATCGCCCGGCACCGGCCAGCCGCTGCCGCTCCCCCGGCTGGCAGTTGTACGCCTGCACCACCGCGTGGTTGGACAGGCTCTCCTCCACCACGCTCACCATCGCGGCGTGACTCTCCCGCTCCTGCGTGGCGGCGCGCTGGAACCGCGGCGCGAACAGCCGGGACACCAGCAGGAACAGCGGTACCAGTGCACACGCCACCAGGGCCAGGTCCCACCGCAGGTACAGCGCGGCGGCGGCGAAGAACAGCACGCTGACCGAGGCGGTGACCAGCTGTACGAGGCCGGTGGCGACCAGCGCCTCGATCGCCTCGATGTCGTCGGTCATGCGCGCGATCAGGTCGCCCAGCCGCTGGTTGTCGACGTACCCCGGGGACAGGGTCTGCACGTGCGCGAAGACGGTGTTGCGCAGCCGGTACAGCAGCCGCTCGGCGGCGCCCGCGGTGAGGTAGTCGCTGGCGAACGTGGCGAGCGCGGACACCGCCGCCACCCCCAGCCACAGCTCGGCCGGAGTCCAGAACCTGGCCAGCGTCTTGGTGGCGAGCACCTGGTCGGTGATGATGCCGAAGATGCGTACCGCCGCCACCTCGCCGGCCGCCGCTACGATGCCGAGCAGGGCCGCGGTCACCAGCCGCCCCCGGTACCCCCGCGTGTACGGCCACAGCCGCCGGAACGTCGCCGTGGTACCACCCATTGCCATCACCCTCTCCCGGTCGTGGCGCGGGGCCGGCGGGTTGCTCCCGCCGGCCCCGGTTGCGATCTGCAGGCCCCTACCGCGACTTCGGCGGGCATACCGGCTTGGGCTTCTGGGCCGCCTTCGGCTGCTTGGGCTTCCTGGTCGGTACGGGGACGATGTTGAGAGGCATCTCCCGCTCCTTTCGCGTCGTTCTTCCGCCTTGTGGCGCTTGAGAAAGAAGCTATGGGCGGTGTCTGTGGTCGGCCTGTGCGCTCCTTGAGGTGTCCATATGCGGCCAGGTAGTTCAAGGGCTGAACTACTTGCTAGTGTCGTAGGCATGGTGCCGTCCGTACCCGCCGACGCGGTCCGCGCGCTGGCCCGGGCCTCCCGGATCCTGGAGCGCGCGTCCGGCGAGTTGAACCTGTCGCAGTACCGCGTGCTGGCCTCGGTCGCCGCGGGTGACGAGCGCGCCACCCGCATCGCGGACCGGCTGGCGCTGGGCAAGCCCGCGATCACCGCCGCGGTGGAGTCGCTGCGCCAGCGCGGGCTGCTCACCCGCAGCGGCGTGGCCTCGGACCAGCGGGCCGCCGCGCTCGCGCTGACCGCCGAGGGGCGGGCCACCCTGGACACGGTGGAGCGGGCGATGCGCGAAAGGCTGGGCGAGCTGGCCGCCCGTACCCCCGACCCGGACGCCTTCGTCCAGGCCCTGGTCTGGCTGGACGCCGCGATCGACGCGTTCCTCGGCCACACCGCTCCCGGCGGGCGCCCGTGAACGCGCGCCAGGGCTGGGTCCGCGGGCTGACCGCGTACCTGCTGCGGCACCGCCGCGACCTGTACGTCGCCGTGGCCGCCGCGGTGCTCGGCAGCGGCTGCACCGCGCTGACCCCGCTGATCGCCCGGCACATCGTGGACAGCGTCATCCGCGCGCCGAGTGCGCCGCTGTGGCCGTGGCTGTTGCTCCTGCTGGCCGCCGCGGGCGCCGCGTTCGGCCTGGCCTACCTGCGCCGGTACCGGGGTGGGCGGCTGGCCCTGGTGGTGCAGTACGACCTGCGCAACGCCATGCACGACCACCTGCAGACGCTGGACATGGACACCCTCGGGCGGCTGCCGACCGGCCAGCTCGTGGCCCGGGCCAACTCCGACTCGGCACTGGTGCAGGGCCTGCTGAGCTTCCTGCCGCTGCTCACCGGCAACCTGCTCATGATGGTCGCCTCGCTGGTCATCATGGTGGTACTCGCGCCGGCGCTGGCGCTCGTCGCGCTGGTCGTCCTGCCCGCGCTGTTCGCCGTCTCGTACCGGCTGCGGGTACGGGTCTTCCCCGCCACCTGGGACGCGCAGCAGCGCGAGGGCGACGTCGCGCAGATCGTGGACGAGGACGTCAACGGGGTACGCGTGGTCAAGGCGTTCGGCCAGGAGGAGCGGGAACTGGGCCGCATCGCCGGCGCCGCCCGCACCCTGTACGGGGCGCGGATGCGCGCGGTCCGGCTGCAGGCGCGGTACCAGCCGCTGATGGAGACGATCCCGGCACTGGCCCAGGTGGCCATCCTCGCCGCCGGCGGCTGGATGGCGCTGCACCACCGCATCTCCATCGGTACCTTCCTCGCCTTCTCCACCTACGTCGGCCAGTTCGCCGCGCCCGCCCGGCAGCTGGCCGGCGTGCTCACCATCGGCCAGCAGGCCCGCGCCGGCCTCGAACGCATCTTCCAGCTACTCGACATCACCCCGGCGATCGCCGACGCCCCCGACGCGGTCGACCCGGGCGAGCTGCGCGGCGAGGTCGCCTTCGAACAGGTCGACTTCGGCTACCCGGACGGCCCGCTGGTGCTGCGCGGCTTCGACCTGCGGATCGCCGCGGGCGAGCGGGTCGCCCTGATCGGCCCGAGCGGCAGCGGCAAGTCCACAGCGGCCGCGCTGCTGGCCCGGTTCCACGACCCGGGCGCCGGCCGGGTCACCGTGGACGGGCACGATCTGCGCGGGGTACGCCTGGCCGGGCTGCGCCGCCAGGTGGGCATCGCGTTCGAGGAGAGCTTCCTGTTCTCCGACTCGATCCGGGCCAACATCGCGTACGGCCGCCCGGACGCGACCGACGCGGAGGTGGAGGCGGCGGCCCGGGCCGCGGCGGCGCACGAGTTCATCCTGGAGCTGCCGCGCGGCTACGACACCGTGGTCGGCGAGCGCGGGCTGTCCCTGTCCGGCGGCCAGCGCCAGCGCATCGCCCTGGCCCGGGCCATCCTCACCGACCCGCGCATCCTGGTGCTGGACGACGCGACCAGCGCGGTGGACGCGCAGACCGAGGAGCGGATCCACGCCGCGCTGCGCGAGCTGCTCCCGGGGCGTACCACGCTGCTCGTGGCGCACCGGGTATCCACCCTGCACCTGGCCGACCGGATCGTGGTACTCGACGGCGGGCGGGTGGTGGACCAGGGTACCCACGACGAACTGAACGAGCGCAGCGCCGCGTACCGTAGCCTGCTCACCGGACTGGACGCGGAGCTGGCCGCCGCCCTCGGCGACCGGGTGGAGACCTTCGCCGCGGTGGCCGGCGCCGGCGGCACGACCGCGGCCGCCTGGGATGCGGCCC
>DATEJJ010000671.1:0-3434 GCA_035278125.1 Rugosimonospora sp. | reverse complement strand
GTGCACCAGCCGGCCGACTCGACGGCGATCCACTGGTCGACGCCGGGTTTGCGGGCGCCGGCCCGCTGCACCCGGTCGACGATCTCGCCAGCGGTGGCGGTTCCGCCCAGGTCGGCGAGGGCTTCCAGCAGTGGACGCTGGGCCATGCTCGGTCGGCGTTGGCGGGCGCTGCCCGCGTGCGCGGTGTCCATTGTGGACTTGTCCTCCTTGGTCGGTTGTCTGGTCGCGAGGCTCAGGGTTGCCGCTCCCCCCATCTCGTCATGCCAACCGTGCAGTATTGGCAGTCGGCAACTCGTCGCAGGTCCCCGCGGCACGCGGGGAGACCGCATGCCGCAAGGGGGAGCAGCGGTTTCTAGACGGCGGGTGCCGGCTGGCGGCGGAGGCACGCCACGGCATACCGGGCGCGCTCGTCCGCGTCCGGGCCGCGGACACCCGGGGTCACCGGGCGGGCCTGCCAGCAGTGGGGCGCGTCGTGCGGGTGGGGTTCGGCGTACATGAGGGTGTCGCCGTGCAGCCAGTACAGGCCACCGGTGTGGGCGTCCACGACGGCAGGTTGACCGCCGGGGCCGGTGCGGCACCGGTCGCACAGGCGGGCCGTCTGGGTGACCGGTGCGCCCAGCGCAGCGCCGCATTCCGCGCATTGCACCCCGGCCTCGATCAGCGCCTGGCTGAACAGCGAGGTTTCGGCCAGCTTGCGGGCGACCGCGCGGGGGATCGCGTCCCACGCTTCGGTGCGGGTCACGGCACGCCACTGCTCGTCGGTCAGGCACCGGTGTTCGGCCAGTTCGTTCTGCGCGTCGACGCGGTCCCACACGGCGTACGCCCAGCCGTGGCGGCTGGCCAGTTCGGTGAGCACGGCGCGGGCCTGCGCGTCGGTGAGGGCCGGGAGGTGCACCAGGGCCGGCAGATCGCCCAGTGTCTGCGGGCGCGGCGGGGCACCGTAGGGGAGGTAGACGACCTCGTCCACGCCCAGCCCGGTGGAGGTGAGGTCACCGGCGTGAGCGGCGGCGGCGATCGCGCACACGTCCAAGAGACATGCGAGCGTGACCGGGTCGGTGGGGTCGCATCCGCCGTCGCCGAGGCGGGCGATCTGGTCGGCGGTCAGCCGGATCACGGTGTCGTGGTGGCGGGTCTGGGTCCAGCGCACCAGGTAGGCGTGCGGGGCCTGGTCGGCCGGGCAGGCTGCCGGGCCGCTGTCATCAGCGTCCACTGGGGAATCCTTCGGATCGGGTCCGTTGTCTGGTCCCCGGCGGGCGGGGGTTGCCGTCCCCCGCCCCCGGGTTGGTGTCGCCGGTCAGTTCTGGCCGTAGATCGTGACGTCGCCGACGTCGACGGTCAGGTCGGCCGCGTGCTCGCCGGCTGGATCGATGTGGACGATCACGCCGTACGGCTCGATGGTGTCCTGGTACACCGATACGGTGGTGTCTCCGATGGTCACCTCACCCACCGTCAGACCGTGGGAACCGATCGTGGTATGCGCGTCCACCTCGTAGCCGTCGCTGTCGATGAGGGGACGACCGGCGTGCAGCATCAGCGTGCACGCCTCCTCGACGACGTCGGCGCCGCTGGCGCCTTGGTTGAGCAGCGAGCAGAGCCGATCGACCACGGTCGCGTCATCGACGGTCGCCGTCCTCGGTGTCGGCCGCCCGCGGTGGCGCACCGGCAGCCCGGCCGCCTGCCGCAGCAGGGTGGCGGCGTCGGACAGGGCGCGGGGATGGTCGGCGGGCGTGTGCGGGTGGTTGGCGATGCTGTCCAATTCGCCGGCCACGGCGGCGATCGTCGCGCGCACGGTGGAGTCGAAGGGGCTGAGTGTTCGGACCGGTTCGACGCGCCCGACGACGGCGGTAACCCGGGCAAGGACCGCCTGGCAGCACGGCTGCCCCGGCCGCTGGGGACAAGTGGCGCAGTTCATAGACGTCTCCTGGAATTCTGGGTGGGCAGGCAGCGCGGAAGACCGGGGCGCCCGGCGACCGGGCGCCCCCACCGGTGGGGTCAGGCGCCCGCCGCGATCCGCATGGCCTCCAGGCCCTGGGCCTCCATCGCGTACGCGTCGTCCGCGTTGGGCAGGGTCTGGGCGAAGCTGGTGACGGCGTGCAGCACGCCCCCGGCGGTGACGGCGCCACCCCGGATGAAGTGGTTGAGGATCCCGGCGCGGTGCTCGTCGCTGATCTTGAGCCGCTTGCAGACGGTGGTGATCGTCTCGTCCGGCTGCTCGACCGGCCGGCCGGCCTGGCCCTCGATCTCACGGAGGGCGCGCTCGGCGTATTCGCGGGTCACGAATGCGGCGATGCTGTCGCGGGCCTTACCGGTGATCACGTCCAGGCACTTGCGCAGCGTGTCCGCGCTCCACTCGATCTCGCCCTCGTCCATCCGGTGGCCGAGGTGCACGTACCGGCGCGCGTCCCTGGTGATGGTCACGCCGTTGCGACACACCCGCACCCGCAGGCTGGGGGTGATGGTGAAGGCGCCCGAGCCGACTTCGCTGTTGCCGATGATGGCCCCGGCGGATATCACGGGGTTGTCGGCGCCCGTTTCGCCGGTGAAGGGGGACCGGTAGCCGGCCAGCAGCGCGGGAGCCATGACCCGGATGCCGTCGCAGGTGATGCGCAGGTACATGCGCCGGTCGGTCAGGTCGCAGCTCTCCACCTCGGCGCGCACGTCGGCCTGGCGTACGCCGTCGAGGGCGGCGGTGAGGACGTCGAAGTCGTCGATGATGCCGTACCGGTCGGACACGAGGGCGCGGGCCACACCCGGGCCGCCGTCGCTGGCGCGCAGACAGCGGACCATGAACTTGCGGGTGTCGGACTCAAGCCAGCCGTTGACATTCTTGTCGTACAGACCGATATTGTCCCGGCGCATCCGGCGCAGGTAGCGCAGCGGGATGTCCAGCTTGGCGGCGATCCCTTCGTCGCAGACCTCCGTCGGCACGAATTCGGCGGCCGGGGAGGTCACGCCATCGTCGGTGATGATGGGATCGCCAGCCCGGTCGACGATCAGGTTGCCGTCCACGGCGTGGATGGAGCGGGCGCTGGCGACGATGTCCTGGCGGCGGGCGTAGCGACGTTGCAGAACCTCGGCGAGGTCGGACAGGTTGGCGTTGCGGGCACCGAGGTCGGACACGGTGCTGACAGCACGATCGATCATTGCTCCTCCTGTGAGCTCGGTTGTCTGGTTGCGAGGTCCGGGGTTGCCGTCCCCGTCCCTCGTCGTTCGAGTCATGCAGTATCTAGTCTTGTTGTGGCGCAACGGATCGATCCCACGACCTGGACCACACCACGAACGAACGGTGGTCAGGACCTACCCTGACCACGCGGCGCGTGCGGTGTGCTTCCCCGTCTGCCTGGTCGAAGACCACCGGGGCGGCGCCCGGGGTGCCAGGTCGGGGCCTCAAGATGGTTGACGGGCACGGGTTTCGCCCGGCAACGATCTTGGGG
>DATEJJ010000670.1:0-5898 GCA_035278125.1 Rugosimonospora sp. | reverse complement strand
TGGCGGCCTGGCCGAGGAGTGACCGCTCGAACCGGAGGCCCAGGCGCCGGGCGTAGTCCCCGACCGCTCCGGTGTCCGAGGCGTCCGCGACGAGGCCCACATAGCCGTCCGGCCGGACGAGCACCTGCACCCCGTCGCCGTACGGGTGGCGGCCGGCGCTCCTGACGATGTCGCCGGGCACCGGTACCGGCGCGCCGAGCAGGGTGAAGTGCGGGCCTCGGAACAGGTCGAAGAGGCGCTCCGCCCGGCCGGGGAGTACGCCGTCCGGTGCCCGGTCGCCCGCCGCCACCAGCGCCCGCACCGTCCCCACCGTCGCCGACAGCCGGCTGCCCGGGTACGCCAGGGCGAGCTGGGTGAGTTCGGTCGTGGCGGCGGCATCGACACCACCGCCGGGGCGCTGGATCGCGGCGAGTACGGCGTCGAGCAGTTCGGTGGTGATGCCGAGCAGCTGGCTGGCCACCGGGAGCCGCTCCTCCTCGTACGTGTCGAGCAGGCTGTCACCGGCCGCGCCCGCGACCACGAGTCCCAGCTTCCAGCCCAGGTTGTAGGCGTCCTGGATGCCGGTGTTCATGCCCAGGCCGCCGGCGATGGGGTGGATGTGCGCGGCGTCGCCCGCGAGGAAGACCCGGCCCACCCGCAGCTGGTCGACCATGCGCACGTTGACGCGGTACGTCGACTGCCAGGTCAGCTCGCGCAGCCGCACCCCCGGTACGCCGGCGACGCGGTCGAAGGTCTGCTGGAACCGTTCGAGCGTCGGCTCCAGCGGCTCGCCGTCCGGTCCACGCTCGTGGGACGCCTGCACCTGGAACGCGTCGGTACCCGGCAGCGGGCACAGCATGATCCCGCCGTCGGCCGTGAACCACTGGTGCCACGCGTCGCGGCCGAGCCCGTCGACCAGCACGTCACCGACGGCCATCAGCTCCACCTCCGGCGTGTGGCCGTGCAGCCGCAGGCCGAGCAGCCGCCGTACGGTGCTGTGCCCGCCGTCGCAGCCCACCACATAGCCGGCGCGGATCGCACCGTCGCCGACGGTGGCCATCACACCCGTGGCGTCCTGGGCCAGCGCGCGCAGCTCCGCGCCGAGTTCGACGGCCACCCCGAGGCTCGCGAGCCGGTCGCGGAGGATCTGCTCCACCCGCCACTGCGGGATCATGAGGAAGTCCGGGTGCGGTACCCCGGGCGTCCCCTCCCGGCCCGTATCGGGGTCGACCTCCGAGATCACCTCGGCGCCGCGGTACTTGCGGTGCGGCAGGTGCGTGGTACCCGACGCCAGCACCGCACCGACCACACCGAGGTCGTCCAGCACCTCAAGCGTGCGCGGGGTGAGCCCCTTGCCGCGGGAGCCGCGCGGATATTCGGGCAGCCGGTCGATGAGGCGCACCGCCACGCCACGGCGGGCCAGGTCGCACGCGAGGGTCAGGCCGGTCGGACCCGCACCGACCACGAGGACGTCCGTCACGCGCCCCAGCAAAGCGCAACCGGGTTAAAAAAGCAACCCGGTTAAGAGATGTTAACCTCATGAGGTGACCGAGCCGGCGGGGCTGCGCGCCCGCAAGAAGGAACGCACCCACGACGCCATCGCCGACGCCGCCATCTCCCTGTTCCTCACCCGCGGATTCGACACGGTATCGGTCAGCGACATCGCGGCCGCCGCCGAAGTGTCCAAACCCACCCTGTTCCGCTACTTCACCACCAAAGAGGACCTCGTCCTGCACCGTATCGCCGACCACAACGGCGAGGCGGCCCGGGTCGTACGGGCCCGCCCCGCCCACGTGTCCGCGCTGGCCGCGCTGCACCGCCACTTCCGCGACGGCCTGGACCGGCGCGAGCCGGTGACCGGGCTGAACGACCATCCCGAGGTACTCGCGTTCCACCGGCTCGTGTTCACCACGCCCAGCCTGGCCGGGCGGATGACCAGGTACCTGCTCGACGACGAGACCGCGCTCGCCGAGGCACTGGGCCCGGGGATCCAGCCGCGCCTGCTGGCCGCCCAGATCCTCGCGACGCAGCGGGTACTGGCGCGGACCAACTGGGAGAAGCTCGCCACCGCTGGTCGCAGCGCGGACGACGTGCACCCGGAGGCGGTCGCCGACGCGGACCTCGCGTTCACCCGCCTGCACCGGCAGGACGGGTGAGCCTCC
Source organism: Rugosimonospora sp. (assembly GCA_035278125.1). Lineage (GTDB taxonomy): Bacteria > Actinomycetota > Actinomycetes > Mycobacteriales > Micromonosporaceae > DATEJJ01. The sequence goes on along the minus strand of DATEJJ010000670.1, from coordinate 3,757 downwards.
GTCCGGCCCGCCGGCCATCGGGTCCCGCCGATGTCCGCTGTTTGTAAGGTGGCGGCACTAGTACCACCGCCCGGCCCGCTCTAGCGTGGATCCTGAGGTAGGCGCTGCTCAGCTCGCCAAACTGGCCGGTCGAGTGGGCGGCACGCGTAGGGATGGGTATCCAACGGCAGCGTGAGGTTCCGGCACGCACACTCAGGCAGAGTGTGCCGGTTGCGGACGGGCGGGTCAGCGTGGTGATCGCATGAGCCGCTACCGGGATTCGTACGGCTCCAGGGACGCATACGGTCCCCGGGACGCGTACGGCCCCAGGGACGGGTACGGGTCCGACGACTTCGACGAGGTGGACCTGTTCGGTGAGGCGTCGCGCCCGGTCGTGCTGGAGCCGTCCTGGCCGCCGCCCCCGTCCTCGGTCTCGGTCCTCCCGACGCGCCGGCGGTCGCAGCGGCTGCCCGGCTTCATCGACATGTGGCTCTCGGATTCGTCCTGGTTGAACTTCGCGGTCATCGCGGGCGGCGTACTCGTCGTGCTGCTGATCATCGCGAACCTGTTCGTGACCCCGCATACCACCACCACCGGCGCCACCGGTACCGCCGGGACCACCGGGCAGGCGCAGCAGCCCAACCCGGCCGCCGCCACCAACGGCGCGAGCGCCGCGGCCATGAGCCCGCAGCCGGGCGGCGGCACGGACGGCAACCCCACCGCATCGGGCAGCCCGGCGGCGAGCGCCGCCCCCGCGCCCGGCACTGTGCAGATGTACAACGCGGCGGACGGCACCCTGGGCCCCACGACGATGCTGCGCGACGTGAACGGTGTGCCCGGCGGCAAGGTGGTGACCAACGTCGGCCACGGCACCCCGGCCGGGGACGTCATATTCACCAACGTGGCCGCGAAGACGGCCGGCAAGTACACCGTCGTGATCTACTACCTGCTCCCCGATACGATCGCGCACCGGCTGGCCCTGTGGGTCAACACCAAGGGCCCCACGATCCTGAGCTTCCCGCCGCTGGGGGCCGGCGCGGCCGACAAGCTCGGCACGATGCAGGTCACCGTGACTCTCAAGGCGAGCGCCGCCAACACCATCCGGTTCAGCAACGCCACCATGAAGTACGGACCCGATCTGGACCGGATCACCGTCGCGCCCCAGCAGTAGGAGCCGGCGTCACCCGGGGCGGGTGATGACCGCACGAGGCATGGCTACCCCGACCAGCGCCGGGTACAGGCGGCTCGAACCGCCGCGACCCGGCAGCCTTGGAGGTGGCTTCGTTGAGCGACATCATCAGCCCGGACCCGGTGACCGAGTGGCTGCCCGCGCACCTGCCGGCGTACCTGTCCAACGGACTGGTCGGCCTGCGGGTGGGTACGCTCCCCTGGACGCGCGGGGTGACCACCATCAACGGGTTCGAGGGGATGGACCCGACGATCGACGTGGAGGCCATCGCGCTGGCGCCGTACGTCCTGGCCGGCGACCTGTCCATCGGCTCGGTATGCGTGTCGACCGCGCAGCAACGGGTGGTACCGCGCGAGGTCCGCTACGACTTCTCCTGCGGGGAGCTGCACGGCGCCTTCCACTTCGAGGGCGACGACGCCCGGGCCGACATCAGCGTGCTCACCTTCTGCAGCCGTACCCGCCCCACGCTGGTACTGCAGGAGGCCGTCCTGGTGGTGGACCGCGAGTGTGACGTGCGGATGGCGGCCATGGTGGACACCCGGGACATCCCCGGCAGCTGCGCCGACCGCGAGGTGAACCCGTCACCCGTGCTCGCCACCGCGGTCGACGGGATGCTGCGCTGGCGCAGCCACGGTGACCTCAGCACGTGCGGCGTCGCGTACCACACCGAACTGACTCCGGACGAGGGTGCCAGCCGCGACTTCGGCCGCAGCCGGGTCGGGCCGTTGAGCACGACGTACTCGTTCCGGGCCAGGCCCGGGACGCGGTACCGGGCGCGGCGCCTGGTCAGCCTCGTGCCGCAGGCGCTGCACAACGAGCCGCACATCCAGGCCGTCCGGCTGCTGCAGCAGGGGTGGCGGATCGGCTTCGACCAGCTGCGCGAGGACAACCGGGCGGCCTGGGCGGAGCTGTGGCGGGGCCGCGTCGTCCTTTCCGGCGCCCCCACGCGCTGGCAGGCGATGGCGGACGCCGCGTTCTTCTACCTGCACACCTCGACGCACGCCTCGGCACCCAGCAGCAGTGCCGTGTTCGGGCTGGCGTACTGGCCCAACTACCACTACTACCGCGGTCACGTCATGTGGGACATGGAGACCTTCGCCCTGCCCACGCTGACGCTGACCAACCCGACCGCGGCCCGCGGCATCCTCGGCTTCCGGCGCAGCCGCATCGCCGGCGCCCGGGCCAACGCCGCGGCGGCGGGGCTGGAGGGACTCCAGTACCCGTGGGAGAGCAGCATGCGGTACGGGCAGGAGGCGGCACCCGTCGACGCCGCCAGTGCCAACTTCGAGCACCACGTGAGCATGGACGTCGCCCTCGCCTTCGCGCGGTACGTGCACGCCACCGGGGACCGGGAGTTCGCCAACAACCAGGCATGGCCGGTGATCTCGGGCGTGGCCGACTGGATCTGCAGCCGGGTCGTGCACACGTCACGCGGGTACGAGATCCATCAGGTCATCGGCATCGCGGAGACACCATCGTCCACAGTGGACAACAACGCGTTCGTCAACATGGCCGCCATCCTCACGCTCCGCGAAGCGGCGGGACTCGGCCGGATGCTGGGACGGGGCAGCCCGGACCTGTGGGAACGGGTCGCCGCGCAGGTCGTCCTCCCGGTGGACCAGGACCAGGGGGTGATCCTCAACCACGACGGGTACCGCGCCGACGAGGTCGGTGGCGAGACGCCCGAGGCGCTGGCCGGGCTGTTCCCGCTGGGCTTCGAGACCGATCCGGGGACCGAGCGCCGGATGCTCCGGTACTACCTCAAGTCGCTCTACCGGTACGCGGGCGCGCCGATGCTGTCCTCGATGCTCGGTGTCATCGCCGCCCGGGCCGGCGACCGCGACGCCGCGCTGGAACTCTTCGAGCGCGGGTACGCGGACTTCGTCGTCGACCCGTTCCGGATCACCACCGAGTTCAGCCCCGCGGCGTACCCGCGGCGCACCATCGCCGGCCCGTTCACCGCCAACCTCGCCGGCTTCCTCACCGCCTGCGTGTACGGGCTGACCGGGGTGCGGATCAGCCCCGGCCCGCCCGAGTCCTGGTGCCAGCGCCCGGTCACGATGCCGAGCGGCTGGGACGGCGTACACGTCGAACGCCTGTGGACACGCGGACGGCCGGCGAGCCTGACCGCGGTACACGGCGCCGCGACCGCGCACCTCGCCGGCTGAGCTGCCCGGCCGGTTACGTCGAGCCGGGTGCCGCCGCCCGCAGGGTGGCTTCGATGGTGGGCCAGGGCAGGCCCGGTGGCAGCAGGACCGTCACGATGTCGGCGGCCTGCTCCCAGTGCTTGAGCTGCTCCCTGACCTGGTCACCGGTCCCGTACACGGCGAGCTGGTCGAGTACCGGCCGCGCGGCGGGTGGCACCGTCCCGCGGCGCGGGCTCGGGCGCGGGTTCGCGGCGACGATGGCGCTGACCTCGCCGGCATAGCCCTGGTCGGATACGGACCGGGCGTACACGCCGCCCATGGCGCTGAGGTACCAGGCGGTACACGCGGCGACGATGTCCCGGGCGGCGTCGGGGTCTTCATCGACCGCGGCGATCGGTCCGGCCGCGACGGTAAGGGCCGGCCGGTGTGGCCCGCGCAGCCG
>DATEJJ010000669.1:0-6281 GCA_035278125.1 Rugosimonospora sp. | reverse complement strand
GACGCAGCGGGCGCAGTGGACACAGTGGACGTTGTCGAGCTGTTCGCGGCGCGGGCGGCGGACTACCGCGCCACGGTGGACCGGACCACCGCCGCCGGCCTGCCCGCCGCCATCGCCGCCGCGCTGCGACAGCGGGGTGCCCGCCGGATCGTGGTCCCCGCGGGCGTCCCGTCCGGGTGTCTCGCCGAGGCGGGTGTCGAGGCGCTGGCCGACGAGCCGCCGCTGAGCGTGGCCCAGCTCGACGCGGCCGACGGGGTACTCACCGGGGCGGCGGTGGCCGTCGCGCTCACCGGTACCGTCGTGCTGGACGCCGGACCCGGACAGGGGCGCCGCGCGCTGAGCCTGCTGCCCGACTACCACCTGTGCGCCATCCGCGCCGACCAGATCGTCGGCACCGTACCCGAGGCCCTCGCCCGGCTCGACCCGCGCCGCCCGCAGACCTGGATCAGCGGCCCGTCCGCCACCAGCGACATCGAACTCAACCGCGTCGAAGGCGTCCACGGCCCGCGTACCCTCCACTTGCTGATCTACTCGTGAGATCGGGAGAGCGGGTGTGAAGGAGGGGCCGGCATGTGGCATGACCTGTTCGTGGTGCAGATCCCGATCGCGGAGAAGATCCTCCGCACCGTCGCGGTGTACGTGCTGCTGGCCGCCCTGTTCCGGGGCATCGGCAAGCGCGGCATGGCATCGCTGAACACGTTCGACTTCGTGGTGATGTTCCTGCTGTCCAACGTGGTGCAGAACGCGGTCATCGGCAACGACAACAGCCTGCTCGGCGGCGCCGTCGGCGCGGTCACCCTGGTCGCGGTGAACTTCGCGGTGACCTGGTGGCTGTCCCGCAGCGACCGGGCCGAGCGGCTGCTGGAGGGGCGGGACACCGTGCTCGTCCGGGACGGCCAGGTGCTGCGCAAAGAGCTGCTGCGCCTGGGCATCCGCCGGGACGAGCTGGACCAGGCGGTCCGCATCCAGAACGGCGACGACCTCGGCGACGTGCAGTCCGGCTCGCTGTCCTCCAGCGGGCACCTCATCCTCACCTTCAAGCCGGAGGCGCGCGGCGCCACCCGCGCCGACGTGGACCAGTTGCTGGCGGGGCTCGCGGGGGTACAGGCGCGGCTGGCCGAACTGGAGCAGCGGCTGGCGGAGCGGGGCTGACCGCGCGAGCACGGGTAACCTGTCCGGGTGGAAGACGCGTCGTTCAGCGACGAGGACTGGTACGGCGAGGATCTGGGCGACCGGGTCTACACCCGGTGCCAGTTCTTCTCGGTGGACCTGACCGAGGCGGCCAGCCGGGGTGCGGTGTTCACCGAGTGCACCTTCGGCAACGTACAGCTCAACGCGTCCCGGCATACCGACTCCGCGTTCCTGCGCTGCACGTTCAAGCGCTGCAACCTGTTCGAGGCCGAGTTCACCGGCTGCAAGCTGGCCGGCAGCACCTTTGTGGAGTGCACGCTGCGGCCGCTCGCGGTCACCGGCGGGGACTGGTCGTTCACCGGGCTGTCCGGCGCCGACCTGCGCGGCGTGACGCTGAGCGGCGCCCGGATGCGCGAGGCGGACCTGTCCGGCGCGGACTGCCGGGAGGCGGTGCTGACCGGCCTGGACCTGTCCGGCGCGCACCTGCGCGGCACCCAGCTCGGCGGCTGCGACCTGCGCGGCAGCGACCTGAGCGCGCTGGACCCACGCCAGGCGGAGCTGTCCGGCGCGATCATCGAGGCGGAGCAGGCCGTGCTGCTCGCGCAGGCCCTCGGCCTGGATGTGCGGCCGCGCTAGCCCACCACGTCGAGCAGCATGCCGAGCATGGACCAGTCCACTGTGGACGCCGCGCGTACCGCGCCGAGCGTGGTGACCTCCACATGGGTGCCCTCGCCGGTACCGGGCACGCCGTGCGGGCCGGCCTGCGCCGCGCGCCGGGCCGCCTCCAGCTCCGCCTCGGTCAGCTCGGCCGGGAACAGTTCGGCGTGGTGCGCGGACAGCGTGGCGACCAGCTGCCGGGAGCCGTGGTACCGCAGCCGGCCCGCGTCCAGCGCCAGCCCGGTCTCCTCGCGTACCTCGGCCACCGCCCGGTCCCGGGGCGCGCCCGGCCCGCTGCCGCCGGGCAGCTCCCGCACGTACCCGTCGGGCGTGCTGGCCGGCGTGCGAACTCGCGGACGAGCACCACCGCGGTCTCGTCCCGGACCGGCGCCCGCCGGTACAGCACCACCACCGAGGTGTCCGGGCGGGACAGCACGATCTCGTTGTCCTTCACCCGGTCCTCGGCCGCCACCCAGACCCGGGCGCGCAGCGCCCAGTAGTGCAGCTCGTCCGCCTTGGCCGGCAGCGTCCACGCCACCCGGGCGTCGCGCAGCGCGTTGCCCGCCGCGCGCTGTGCGCGGTACCAGCGCTGGAAGGAGGCCGTGCGCCAGACGAACAGCGGCACGCGCCGCTCGGGCCCGGCGCGGCGGGCGGGCTGCCGAGCGCTCGGCCACGGACCTACAGCCGGATCGGGGTGGCGGCCACGGCGGAGGCGGGTACGGTCACCGTCCGGTGCCGCTTGCGCGCGGGCACGATCCGGAACCAGTACGAGCCGTACCCGGGCAGGGTCAGCAGGTACGGGCGCAGCCCGATGGCCGGGAACACGGTGCTGCCGGTCAGCTCGATCGGCACCTGCCCGTGGAAGCGCTGCCCCAGCGGCAGCTGCACCGGCTGCGGGTGCTGGGACAGGTTGTGCACGCAGAGGATGACCTCGCTGCCGTCCGGCGTGTCCGGCAGCGGCGGCAGCCCGTCGACCGGCCGGTACTCGCGCAGGAACGCGAGCACCGCGGGGTTGGAGCCGCCCAGGTCGTGGAACTCGCCGACGGCCAGGGCCGGGTGCCGCTTGCGTACCTCGATCATCCGCCGGGTCCACTGCAGCAGCGAGGCCGGCTGGTCCTGCTGGCGCTCCACGTTGACCGCCTGGTACCCGTACACCCAGCCCGCGTTGACCGGCAGGTAGAGCTGGTTCGGGTCGCAGCGGGAGAAGCCGCCGTTGCGGTCCACCGACCACTGCATCGGCGTGCGTACCCCGTCCCGGTCGCCCAGGTACACGTTGTCGCCCATGCCGATCTCGTCGCCGTAGTAGATGACCGGCGAGCCGGGCAGCGAGAGCAGTAACGAGGTGAACAGCTCGATCTGGTTGCGGTCGTTGCCCACCATGGGCGCCAGCCGCCGGCGGATCCCGGCGTTGAGCCGCATCCGCGGGTCCTTGGCGTACTCCGCGTACAGGTAGTCCCGCTCCTCGTCGGTGACCATCTCCAGGGTCAGCTCGTCGTGGTTGCGCAGGAACGTGCCCCACTGGCAGTGCGCCGGGATGGCCGGGGTCTGCGCCAGGATCTCGGTGATCGGGTGCCGGGACTCGCGGCGTACCGCCATGAAGATGCGCGGCATCAGCGGGAAGTGGAACGCCATGTGGCACTCGTCCCCGCCCACGCTCGCGTCGCCGAAGTACTCGACCAGGTCCGAGGGCCACAGGTTCGCCTCGGCCAGCAGCACGCAGCCGGGGAACTCGTCGTCGATGATCTTCCGGAGCCGCTTCAGGTACGCGTGCGTCTCGGGCAGGCCGGCGCAGTCGGTACCCTCCCGCTCGTAGAGGTAGGTGGCCGCGTCCAGCCGGAACCCGTCCACTCCCAGCTCCAGCCAGAACCGCACCACCGACAGCATCGCCTCCTGCACCGCAGGGTTGTCGTAGTTGAGGTCCGGCTGGTGGGAGTAGAAGCGGTGCCAGAAGAACTGCTGGCGTACCGGGTCGTAGGTCCAGTTGGACGCCTCGGTGTCGCTGAAGATGATGCGTACCCCGGCGTACTCGGTGTCGGTGTCCCGCCACACGTAGAAGTCGCCGTACGGTCCGGTGGGGTCGTGGCGGGACTGCTGGAACCAGTCGTGGCTGTCCGAGGTGTGGTTGAGCACGAGGTCGGTGATGACCCGGATGCCCCGCGCGTGCGCCGCGTCGAGCAGGGCCACGAAGTCGTCCAGGGTGCCGTACTCGGGTGCGATCTTGTAGAAGTCCCGGATGTCGTACCCGCCGTCGCGGCGCGGGGAGTCGTAGAACGGGGGCAGCCAGAGGCAGTCCACGCCCAACCACTGGTAGTAGTCGAGCTTGGAGATGAGGCCGGGCAGGTCGCCGTACCCGTCCCCGTTGGAGTCGGCACCGGCCTGGACGAGCATCTCGTAGAAGACCGCCCGGCGGTACCACTGCGGCTCCACCGGCATGCGCCGGGCGTGGCCCGGGTAGGCAGGGCGCGATGCGACGTCGGACATCTGGCCTTCTCTCAGGGTTTTGCGCTGCCGGTGGCGTCGGGCGCCGGCTTGCCCCGGACGTGCCGGGGGACTCATCGATGAGTGAGCAGCCCTCTGGTTCTAGTAATACGGCACTGGGGGCTGTTTGGACTCAGGCGGGAACGGTCGGATTTCCTCGCCCGTCCGGCTGAATCGCGGGGCACGCCCACGTCGGTGCGGCTAGCCGCCCTCACGTACGGACCACTGACGGGCGGGGAGCACCGCCGGTGGCTACTTGCCCTTACGCTTGCCGCCGCCCTTTTTGCCCCCGAACATCGCGCGGATCGCGGCGACGATCAGGAGGAGACCGAGGACGACACCGGTGAGCTGGATCAGACCCAGGGACTGCGCGCCGTGGGTCGCGGCGAGGACGGCATGGCCGGGCATGCATCGAGGATGCCAGACCGCCGCCCCGGCCGCGCACCACGGCGCGGCCAGTGTCTACTTGCGGATCGCGACGGCGTAGATGATGCCGCCGATCAGCGCCACGACGCTGACCACGACGGCGACATAACCGAGGGTCGCCGGCTTGCCGCTCTTGTTGGACTGCTGGATGGAGAGCACGCCCAGCACGATGCCCGCGGGCGAGCAGCAGAGGAGGCCGATGACGAGGCCCAGCACACCGAAGAGGGTGGACCGGTCGTTGGCCGCGGGTGCCGCGCCGGGGTACGGGCCGGGTGGTGGTGGCTGCATGAAGTTCTCCGGGTAAACGAGAGTGGGACACGACCTGATGTTGTGCCACAGCAGTATGCACTACGCCGCCGTCCCCGGGTGTCCTTGTCGTGACCGCGGACGCGTGTCACGCTCGTTCAAGTACCGGACACCTGGCGGCAATACGACAGTCCCCGCGCCGGCCGTCGAGCACCGCCCACAGGTCGAGCGCCACCTGGTCGCTGCCGGGCCGCTCCTGCACCCGCTTGGCCATGCAGCCGCGGCAGATCTCCGCCACCGCCCGGGGCAGGCCCGGTACCAGCAGTACCGGCGTCGGCGCCAGCCGGTACCAGCGGGTCAGGTCGAGCCCGGGCGCCGTCCCCGGGGCGTGGTACGGCGAGCGGCCGGTGAGCATCTGGTACAGCAGCACGCCCAGCGCGTACACGTCGTCGGTCGGGTGGCCGCCGCTGCCCACCCGGCGGGCCGCGCCGAAGTCGACGATCTTCGGACCGGTACCGGTCAGCATCACGTTGTGCGCGGTCAGGTCCCGGTGCACCACCCCGCGCCGGTGCGCGACGGCCAGTACGTCGGCCACGGTGGCGGCCACCCGTACCGCCTCGGCCCAGGGTAGCGGTCCGCCCGCCAACCGGCCGGCGAGCACCGCGCCGCGCAGCAGCTCCATCGACACGTACGGCACGGTGCCGCAGCCGCGCAGCCGGGCGTCGCCGTACGCGTACACCCGCGGCACGCCCGGACTACACAGCCGGTCCGTCAACTGCGCCTCGGTGTAGACCTTCCGCCGCGCGTCCGGGTCGTCGGCGAACCGCGGGGCGAGCAGCTTCAGCGCGATGGTGCGACCCTGCCGGGCGTCGGTGGCCTGGTACACCACGGACACGCCGCCGTAGCCGACGGGTCCCAGCACGACGTACCGGCGATCGATGGCGGTGCCTATAGGCAACCAGGACACCGCGCCACTATTGCGTACCTATCGCCGGTCGGGCAAGGGATACGGCTGTGCCGGCACTCAGTGTTTCCTGAGCCGTCATGACCTCGACCGGCACGGTGTCCGGGACGATCAGTCCGGCGAGGGTGTGCTCGGGTTCGTCCGGCTCGGGGATCGCCGGCAGCAGCACCCGGAAGCTGGTACCCGCACCCGGCGCGGTACGCAGCTCCACCCGGCCGCCGTGCGCGGACACGATGGCGGCCACAATGGACAGTCCCAGCCCGGCACCGCCGGTACCGCGCTGGCGCGACGCGTCCGCCCGGTACAGCCGCTCGAACGCCCGGGCCGCGTGCTCGGCCGTCATGCCCTGCCCGGTGTCGGCGACCTCCAGCACCACCAC
>DATEJJ010000668.1:0-5761 GCA_035278125.1 Rugosimonospora sp. | reverse complement strand
GGCGGCCAGAGCGCCCAGCCCGGCGAGCGCCGCGCGCCGCGTGCCCCGCCGGCCCATCAGGTGGCCGGCTTGGGCGGCACCATGGCGGTGGCACCGGAGTCGTTGCCGTAGTGCCCCACCTTGTGCTCCACCAGCTGCTGCGTCAGCGCCAGGACCGTGGTGATCTGGCCCTGCGGCGTGGCCACATTGTCCACTGTGGAGATTGTCTTGGACAGCGTCGGGTCCCCGCGCAGCGCCGCGACCACATTGCCGGTACCCGCGGCGCCGTTCGCGGCGACCAGCAGCGGCCCGACCTTGTCGAACTGATCCGCCATGGTAAGCATGGAGGCGTTCTTACCATCCGCCTCGCGGTCGGTGTACGGCCGGGCGGCGATCAGCAGGATGGCCTCGGCCGGTCCGGTCACGCCGTCCCCGCTCACCGTGATGAACTGCCCCTCCGTGTACGCCTTGAGCACGGTGCGGATCGTGTCGGCCGGGATCACCGGGGTGTGCTCCAGCAGCACCGAGCCGAGCAGGTAGCTCGCGGTCTCCACGCCGTTGCTGTTGGCCGGCAGGTTGGTCAGGCTGGCCGGCGCCACCTGGTTGGCCAGCTCCAGCAGGCGGGCGCTGTTGTTCGGGTCGGCGAAGCTGTCGTCCAGCTGGATCTGGCCGGTGACCTTGGCGCCGGCCAGGCCGAGCATCTGCACCACGCCGGCCACGTACGAGGTGCTGGCGGACATGGAGACGATCACGACCCGGCGGCTGAGCAGCTTGTTCTGCAGCGTGACCCAGGCCATCTGGTTGGCGAACTGCTCCTGCTTGCTGGCGTCCGCCTCCAGCTGGTTGACCTGGGCGCGGTACTGCTGGTTCTGGGCGGACAGCGCGTTGACCTTGTTGCTCAGCTCGTCGGCCGCCGGGCCGTTCAGCGCCGCGGTACCCATCACCAGTCCGATCGCGAGCGCGAGGAAGACGGCGGTCAACGAGACCACGTGGTACCGAAAATTGATCACAACGAATGCCTCTTGCTCACTAGTCGAACGCTAGAACAGCCGCTGCACCGAGAAGATCAGGTTGTCCCACCACTCCGCGACCAGGCCGAGGTACGCCTTGCCCACGGTGGACACGGCCACCGCCGAGGCCATCGCGGCCAGCGCGGACAGGATCAGCAGCAGCAGGGACGAGCCGGAGATCGTCTGCCGGTACAGCCGGCTCACCCCCTTGGCGTCCACCAGCTTGCCGCCCACCTTCAACCGGGTGAGGAAGGTGGAGGCCATGCCGCCGCGCCCCTTGTCGAGGAACTCGACCAGGGTGACGTGGGTGCCGACGGCGACGATCAGCGACGCGCCCTTCTCGTCGGCGAGCAGCATCGCCAGGTCCTCGCTGGTCGCGGCGGCCGGGAACAGCTGCGCGGCCAGGCCCAGCTGCTGGACCCGGGCCAGCCCGGGCGCCCGCCCGTCGCGGTACGCGTGGACGATCACCTCGGCGCCGCAGCGCAGCACGTCGTCGGTGACCGAGTCCATGTCCCCAATGATCATGTCGGGGCTGTACCCCGCCTCAACCAGCGCGTCCGCGCCGCCGTCCACGCCGATCAGCACCGGCTTGAACTCGCGGATGTACGGCCGCAGCACCTCGAGATCGGCCTGGTAGTCGTACCCGCGCACCACGATCAGCACGTGCCGCCCGGCGATCTCGGTCTCGATGTCCGGTACGCCCACCCCGTCGAGCAGCAGGTCCCGCTCCTGGCGCAGGTACTCCATGGTGTTCGCGGCGAACGCTTCGAGCTGTACCGACAGCCCCTCCCGCGCCTCCGCCATGGCCTTGCCGACGGACTCGGCGTCCTGCCGGTGACCGGCCGCGACCACCTCGTCACCCCGGTACACCGTGTCGACCTCGACGCGTACCGTGTCGCCCTCGCGCAGGCTCTGGAACAGCTCCTCGCCCAGATCGTCGATCAACGGGATGCCGGCCTCGACGAGTACCTCGGGACCCAGGTTCGGGTACCGGCCGGAGATCGACGGCTTCGCATTGAGTACGGCGGCAACACCCACGGCGACGAGGGAATCGGCCGCCACCCGGTCCAGGTCCATGTGGTCGATGACCGCGACCTCACCCGGGCGCAACCGTCCCACCAGGCGTTTGGTACGCCGGTCCAGCCGTACCGCACCCGAGATCGCGCCCGGATTGGCGCTCCGGGCCCGGCGCAACGTTGGTAGACGCATCGTGACCCATCCTGACACGTCGGCGCCGCAATAGTCGCTCGCGACTCGCCTGACTCGGACCGGCTCGCGGTGGTTAGTGGTGTTTTTCCCGATCCGCCACGGCCAGCAGCTCCTCCGCGTGGGCGATGCCGAGATCCGAATCCGGCAGCCCGGCCAGCATCCGGGCCAGCTCACGCGCCCGGTCGGTGTCCTCGACCAGGTGCACGCCGCTGGTCGTCACCGCGCCGCTGGTGTCCTTCGCCACCACCAGGTGCCGGTCCGCGAACGCGGCCACCTGGGGCAGGTGGGTCACCACCAGCACCTGATGCGCGCGCGCCAGCCGGGCCAGCCGGCGCCCGATCTCCACCGCCGCCTGCCCGCCCACACCCGCGTCGACCTCGTCGAACACCAGCGTGGGTGGGCCGCCGGCGCCGGCGAAGACCACCTCGATGGCGAGCATGACCCGGGACAGCTCGCCGCCGGAGGCGCCCTTCTGCAGCGGCAGCGCGGGCGCGCCCGGGTGTGCGTGCAGCCGGATCTCCACCTCGTCCGCGCCGTCCGCGCCGACCACGCACTCGACGCCGGCCACGGTCAGCAAGGGTTCTCCCCTGGGGAGCGCAGCCGGAGCCGGGCTGTGGCGTAGGCGAGCACCCCCCGCGTCACTCCGGCTGGCCTGCCGGGGCAGCACGGCCACCTCGATCCGGGCGTGCGGCATGGCCAGCCCGGCCAGCTCCACCGTGACCGCCTCGGCGAACCGACCGCCCGCCTCCCGGCGCGCCGCCGACACCTGGGCGGCCAGCTCCGCCACCTCGCCGGCCAGCCGTTGCCGCTCCCGGTCCAGCTCCTCCAGCAGCTCGTCCGAGGTGTCCAGCTCGCCGAGCCGCTCCCGGGCCCGGTCGGCCCAGGCGATCACGCCCGCCACGTCCTCGGCGTACTTGCGGGTCAGCCCGCGCAGCGCCGCGCGGCGCTCGTACACCGCCTGCAGCCGGGCCGGGTCCGCGTCCAGGCTGTCCAGGTAGCCGGACAGCTCCGCGGCAGCGTCCGCGACCAGGGTGGCCGCCTCCGCCAGGCGCTCACCCAGCTCGCCCAGCTTGCGGTCCACAGTGGACTGTGCTTCGAGGGTACGCCGGGCCGTCCCGAGCAGCGCGTTCGCGTCGGGTACGTCCTCGCCCGACTCACTCCCGGCCACCGCCTGGTAGGCCAGCTGCGCGGCGGTACGCAGCCCTTCGGCGTGCTCCAGCCGCTGTGCCTCGTCGCGCAGCTCCTCGTCCTCGCCCGGCTGTGGGTCCACCCGGTTGATCTCGTCCAGGCCCAGCCGCAGCAGGTCGGCCTCCTGGTGCCGTTCGCGCGCGTTGCGCCGCCGGTCGGCCAGGTCGTCCTCGACCGTGCGCCACTGCGTCCAGCGCTCCCGGATCTCGGCGAGCAGCTTGTCGTGCCCGCCACCGGTGGCGCCCGCCGCGAACCGGTCCAGCGCCGCCCGCTGCTCGCCCGGGCGCAGCAGGCGCAGCTGGTCGGACTGCCCGTGTACCGCCACCACCTGCTCGCCCACCTCGCCGAGCACCGCGACCGGTACCGACCGCCCACCCACGTGCGCGCGGGAGCGCCCCTCCGCGGTGACCGTACGCGACAGCAGCAGGCTCCCGTCCTCGTCGGGCTCCGCACCCGCCTCGGCCACCCGCCCGGCCACCACCGCCGCGGCCGTATCCGCGAGCCGCAGCCGCCCCTCGACCACCGCCCGCCCGGGCGCGGACCGTACCCGCGCCGCGTCGGCCCGGCCGCCGAACAGCAGCCCGAGGCCGGTCACGACCATGGTCTTGCCGGCACCCGTCTCGCCCGTGATGACGTTCATCCCGCGGGACAGCGGCAGCGTCGTGTCCTCGATGACGCCGAGTCCGGTGATGCGCAGCTCCTCCAGCACGGCCCTGACAGTATCCCGGGCGTCTGACAGTCGCTAGCGCACCAGGCCGTGGCTACCGCGGCCCGCCCCGCCAACCGTCCACCGGGAGTGCGAACTTCGCCACCAGCCGGTCGGTGAAGGGCTGCGGGCGCAGCCGTACCACACGCACCGGAAGCTCACCACGGCGCACCGTGACCACCGCACCCGAGGCCACCTCGAACACCCGCCGCCCGTCGCAGCACAGCACCGCCGACGTCGTGTACGGGTCCACCGTGATGTCGATGGTGGACGTGGGCGCGGTCACCAGCGCGCGGTTGAACAGCGCGTGCGCGCTGATCGGCACCAGCAGCAGCGCCTCCACCTCCGGCCACACCACCGGCCCGCCCGCGGAGAACGCGTACGCCGTGGAGCCGGTCGGGGTGGCGCACACCACCCCGTCGCAGCCGTACCGGGACAGCGAGCGACCGTCCACATCGACCAGCAGCTCCAGCATCCGTTCCCGTTCGGCCTTCTCCACCGTGATCTCGTTGAGCGCCCAGGAGCGGATCACCGGTGCGCCGTCCTGCCGTACCGCCACGTCGATGGTGAGCCGTTCGTCCACTGTGTACGCCCGGTCCACCACGTCGCGCACCGCCCGGTCCAGGTCGTGGATCTCCGCCTCCGCCAGGAAGCCGACCTTGCCCAGGTTGATGCCGAGCAGCGGGGCCTTCGCCGGCCGGGCCAGCTCCGCGGCGCGCAGCAGCGTACCGTCGCCGCCCAGCGCCATCACGATCTCGACGCCCTCGGCCGCGTGCGGCCCGGTCACCGGTACCACCTCGGGCATGTCCAGGTCGACCGCCTCCTCGGCCACCACCCGCACCGTGAAGCCCGCCTCGTACAGGTCCCGCGCCACGGTCCGGGCATGGTCCGTGTTGGCCCGCCGGCCGGTGTGCGTGACCAGCAGCGCCTCCCTGGTCACTCCGGCACCCCTTCCCGCGAAACGATCGCCCGTACCTCCTGCTCGTCGGCTGGCGGCGCGTCCCGCCGCAGCCACAGAAAGAACTCCACATTGCCCGACGGTCCCGGCAGCGGGCTGGTCACCACGCCGGCAACGCCCAGCCCCAGCGTGGCAGCGGTCGCCGCGACCTGGAGCACCGCGTCCACGCGCAGCGCCGGATCGCGCACCACCCCACCCGAGCCGACCCGCTCCCGCCCCACCTCGAACTGCGGCTTCACCATCGGCAGCAGGTCACCGCCGGGCGCGGTACAGGCGGCAAGCGCCGGCAGCACCAGCCGCAGTGAGATGAACGACAGGTCCGCAACCGTCAACTGCACCGCTCCACCGATCTGCTCCGGCTCCAGCGCGCGCACGTTGGTCCGGTCCAGCACCCGCACCCGCGGGTCGGTACGCAGCGACCAGGCCAGCTGCCCGTACCCGACGTCCACCGCGACCACCTCCGCCGCACCCGCGCGCAGCAGCACGTCGGTGAAGCCACCGGTGGAGGCGCCCGCGTCCAGGCAGCGCCGGCCGGTCACCGCCAGCCCGCGGGGCGCGAACCCGGCCAGCGCGCCGACCAGCTTGTGCCCGCCCCGCGACACGTACTCCGGGCCGTCACTCTCCAGCACCCGTACCGGATCCGCCGGATCCACCATGGCCGCCGGCTTGCCGGCCCGCGTGCCGCGTACCTCGACCCGGCCCGCGGCGACC
>DATEJJ010000667.1:0-8434 GCA_035278125.1 Rugosimonospora sp. | reverse complement strand
GGCCGCACCCGCCCAGCGCGCGGCGGCGGCCGGGATCGCGGTATCCGCGCCCGAGGGCCCGCACCACGGCACCGTGTACAGCAGCCACCCGCCCGAGGGTGCGCAGAACGGCCACGTACCGACCGGCCGGCTGCCCCGGCTGCGGGTCAGCTCGCACGTCGTGTCGCTGGCCGCGCTGTCCCAGCTCGGCGTGGCCAACGCCGGCACCGGCCTGATCCTGGGCGCCGACGTGTACAAGAAGGCCGTCGCGGTGCGCTTCTTCCGGACCGAGCCGACCCGGGTGGCCCTGGTGGGCGGGGCCTGGGCGGCGCAGCTGGTGCTGTTCCGGGCGCTGGCGCTGGGGGTACGCACCGTGGTGATGACCGGCGACCCGGCGAGCTGGCAGGGCTTCGGCGAGCGGGCCACCGGGCAGACCGGCCGGGTCGCGGTGGTACACGGCGAGCAGCCGATGTCGTTCGCGGCCACCGCGCAGCAGCCGGTACTGGTCGTGTACGACCTCGGCCTGGTCGGGCCGACCACGGCACCCGAGCTGGGCCCGTGGCAGACCCAGCTGACCGTGCTACGCCGGCTGGAGGAGGCGGGCGTACCGACGGTCCAGGAGTGCCAGATGGTCATGCTGCAGCGGCTGAGCCTGGTCGAGTCGGCGCTGGTCTCCGCCACGATGCGGCTACCGGCGCAGAGCGGGCAGCTGCTGCAGCGCATGGAGGACGACATGGTGGCGCTGCTGGGCGGCGGCGCGGACCGCTACGTGTGGCTGTCCCAGACCGGCACCGAACGCCAGTTCCTCGGCCCGGCCCGGCGCTGAATCCCGGCGCGGTCAGGCGCCGCCCAGGGTGGGCTTCGGCTCGACCTGGTGCACGCGCCGCTCCGGCGTGTTGTCCAGCACCGAGCCACCCGGTGTCGCCACCGTCCACGCCTGCTCGTCGCCGAGGATCTGGCGGATCTGCTCGAACTCCTGCTCGGCCCGTACCCGCTCCTCTTCCCGCCTGGTGTCGACGTGCTTGCGCCGCGACGCCATCTCCGGCTCGGTGACCCCGGCCGGCCGGCGCTTGCCCGCCTGTAGCGCGCGGGCGGGCGGCCGCACCTCCTCCGGACCGCCGGAGCCGAGCCGGGTGCCGCGCAGTACCGGCGCGGAGGTACCCGGCTGCGCGGGGCGCAGCTCGTCGTCGCCCGGTCCACCCGGACCCAGCGGACCGGTCTGCTCCTGGCCGGGCCCCTTCTGGCGCTTGCGGTTGAGCACCGGCGGCGCCGAGCCGGGGCGCTGTGGCGTACCCGCCCGGTTGATGTTCTCCTCGGGCACCGCCGGTTGCCGCGCACCCGGCGCGCTGCGGCCCCGCAACACCGGCGGGGTGGACAGGCGCCCGGTCGGGCGGCCGAACTCCTCTTCCTCCGCGCCCGGACCCAGCGGCCGCTCCTCGGCCGGCCGGCCCGACTTGTTGCGCAGCGTGTTGGGCGCCATCGGTGACCGGCCCGCGGCCTCGCCGCCACCCGGCAGCTGCGGCCGGCTCAGCATGCCCTTGCTGAGCCGCGGCGCGCCCGGTGGCAGGCCCAGGCCGCTGGTGCCCGGACCGGCGCCGGTGAGCCCGCTGGTCAGGCCGGTGAGGTTGGGCGCACCGCCGGGCACGTTGCCGGCCAGCAGGGCCGGGTTGGTGGCGAGCGCGGCGATCACCGACGGGTCCACGTTCGGCACGTTGACATTGACGTTGGGCGCGGCGTTGGGGCCCAGACCCGGCGCGTTCGGCAGGTTGGGCACGTTGACGTTCAGGTTCGGCGCGGTCAGCGCGGGCGGCGGGGTCGGCACCGCGGGTGCGGGCGGCGGGGTGGGGACGTTCGGTGGGGTCGGTACGTTGGGCGGCGTCGGCACGTTCGGCACGCTGGGCGCGTTGGGCACGCTCGGCATCGGGAACAGGAACTTCGGGTCGGGTACCACCGCGTCGGTCGGCCCCTCGAAGATCGTGCTCACCCCGCCGCCGAGGTGCTCGTTCACCACCTGCCAGTAGCCCTGCGCCATCTGGTACTGCAGGGCGCGCGCCTTGACGTTCCACTCCTCCGCGTGGTCCCGCAGGTCGCTGACGTACTGGTCGGACTCCAGCTTCTTGGGGTCGCCGTAGTCGCCCGTGTTCGGGTCGATCGCGCCGTCGTCGTACTGGTGGTCGGTGCCCCACTGGTTGGCGTAGCTGACCATGTCGGCCTTGTACTGCTCGTACAGCACGTCGATCTTCGCCTGGAACTCGCGGATCGTGTTGGACAGGTACATCAGCCCGAGCGAGTTGACGATCGCCGAGTTGTACCAGTCGTCCAGCGACTTGGCCGCCGCGCCCGGCCCGCGCTGGAGGAACGCCACCGAGGCGTCGCCCTTCCAGTTGGTGGACAGCGACTTGGCCTCGTTGTAGATGCTGTCCCGCAGATTTTCGATCACCATCGATACCTCGAACCACTGCTCCTGCAGCGCGTCGACCTGGTCGGCCGACTGGCTGTGGATGCGGTACCGGATCCGCTCGATGGTGTCCGCGGCGGCCTGCTTGACGTACTGGTCCTTGATGGACTTGCCGTTGTCGCCGGAGTACTGCCCGTCGGCCCAGTTGATGGTCGGGTTGTACGGCGGCATGTTGCTGTTGTCGGCGTCCGGGTAGTGCATGAGGTCCTCGCCGACGTGGTGCTGCATCTGCTGCAACTGGTGCAGAGACGTGTTGTCGGTCGAGGTGTACCCGAAGTACGGATCGTCGGTCATCAGTACCGTCCCGCGCCCGTGCCGTCAGTATCCGCTGCCGTGCTGCTGCACGTAGTCCTTGCCGCCCTGCGTCTGGTACTGCTGCTCGGCCTGCTGGACCGGGCCCTGGTCCAGCCCACCCTTGTCCGTGGTGTCGGTCTTGGGCACGTGAACCGTACTGGTGACCTGCGGCTTGCCGTCGGAGCCGACCGTCGTGGTGGTGATGTCCTGGCTGCCGTCCGGGTTGGTGACCACCTCGGTGCTGGCGCTGCCGGGCGCGTTCGGGTCGTCGGTCGGGCTCGTCGTCGTGGTGGTGTACGAGTACCCGCCGCGCGCGGTGAAGTTGGCCTGCGTGGTGCTGCCCACCTGCTTGCCGTTGTAGTAGTACGACGTCGTGGTGGTCGTACCGGCGGCCCAGGAGCTGGACTCGTTCGAGCTGGTGACGGTCTTGGACGACCCGTCGGCGAAGAAGTAGATGGTGACCCCGTTGGCCGGGTAGATGACCGAGGTGGCCTGGTCGTTGGAGGCGGTCAGGGCCATCGCGTACTGCCCGCCGGCCGCGGCGGCCTGCGCCTGCTGGTCGGCGAAGCTCTGCGTGGTGGCGCCGGCCGGCAGGTTCCCGGGGCGGTTGGCGGTCGGGTCGTTGAACGCGAACAGCACGTCGTTGAGGCTGGCCTTGTTCGCCGCGTCGCCGCTGCTGTACATCTCCGCGATCACCCCGGCGGCGTCGCCGATACACATGATCCCGTTGCTGACGTCCTTGAAGAACGCGGCGAACTTGCTGTGCGCGTCGTTCATGATCTCGGCGACCACGATGCCCTCGGGGAAGACCCCGGACTGCGGGTCGATACTGCCGCCCATGCCGGCCAGCCCCGAATTGATCATCTCAGGCATCGGCGCGAGCACACCGGAGGTCGAGGTCATCGAGTGCGCGAACAGGTCCACGGTCATGGTCCGCCAGTAGTCGCGCAGGCTGGAGACGTCCACCTGGAGCGGCGTGTAGCTGTTGGTCCAGTCCGGCTTCTGGTTGGTGCTCGACGAGCCACCACCACCGTCGTCCCTCATGCGCCCCTCCATCCCCGTGTGGCGACGAACGCCATGAATGCGCCATCGAGCGTATTACGTACCGCCAAGTCGGTGCCACTCCGTGATGATCACCCGGCCGGCGGTACCCAGGGCAGCTGTACCAGCCGCTGGCCCTCGCGCCGGGTGACCAGCCACCCGCGGCCGGGCGGCAGGAACTGCGGTTTGAGGTTGCCGAAGATCGCGCCCTCCTCCTTCGGCCCGGACATCAGGATGCCCGGCGAGGCGAGTTCCCGGATGCGCCCGACGAGCGGGTCGAACAGGGCCCGGGCGGCGCCGCCGACCCGCCGGGTGACGAACACGTGCAGGCCGATGTCGCGGCCCTGGGCCAGGTAGTCCAGCAGCGGCAGCAGCGGGTTGTTGGCGCCGGCGGCGACCAGGTCGTAGTCGTCGACCAGCAGGAACAGCTCCGGGCCGTGCCACCAGCTACGGGTACGCAGCTGCTCCGGGGTCACGTCCGGGCCGGGCAGCCGCTCCTTCATCACCGCCACAACCTGCTGCACGAGATCCGCGGTGACCTGGTTCGACGTACCGAAGCCGATCAGGTGCTCGGAGGTCACGCAGCCGAGCAGGCTGCGCCGGTAGTCGACCAGGATGAGCCGGGCCTGGCCGGGCTGGTACGCCCGGGTGATGCCGCGCGCCACGGCGCGCAGGAACGAGCTCTTGCCGCACTCCACGTCCCCGAACAGCAGCAGGTGCGGCTCGCTGTCCACGTCCAGGAAGACCGGCTGGAGGTCGGACTCGGCGATGCCCACCGGCAGCCGCCCACCGGCCTGCGGCGCCGGCAGCGCCTCGTACGGCAGCTCCTCGGGCAGCAGCCGGACCGGCGCGGCCGGCGGCCCGGGCCAGTTGTCCCGCACCAGCTTGACGAACTGGGAGACCGCGTCGGCGAGGTCCTCCACCTCCTGCTTGCCGTCCAGCCGGGGCAGGCCGGCGAGGAAGTGCTGGCCCTCCGGGGTCAGGCCGCGGCCGGGCGTCTGCTCGGGCACGTTCAGCGCCTCGCGCCGGTTGATCATCGAGTCGCTGGCCTCACCCAGCTTCAGCTCCACCTTCGTGGCGAACATGTCCCGCAGTGCCGGCCGCATGTCCATCCACCGCGTGCAGCTGGCCAGGATGTGGATGCCGAAGCCCAGGCCGCGGGCGGCCAGCTCGCCCACCACCGGCTCCAGGTCCTCGAACTCCCCGCGCAGCGTGGACCAGCCGTCGACCACCAGGAACACGTCGCCGAACGGGTCGTCGGTGATCCGACCGTCGCGCTGCATCCGGCGGTAGGTGGCGATGCTGTCCAGGCCGTGGGCGGCGAACCGGGCCTCGCGGTCGGCCAGCACGCCGTACAGCTCGGCCACCGTGCGGCGTACCCGGTCGATGTCCCGGCGGCCGGCGACGCTGCCCAGGTGCGGCAGGTCGCGCAGGCCGGTCAGCGCGCCACCGCCGAAGTCCAGGACGTAGAACTGCGCCTCGCGCGGCGTGTGGGTCAGGGCCAGGCTGGCGATGAGGGTACGCAGGAAGTTGCTCTTGCCGCTCTGCGGACCGCCCACCAGCACCAGGTTGCCCAGGCCCCCGGACAGGTCCAGCCACAGCGGGTCGCGGCGCTGGTCGAACGGCTTGTCCACGACGCCCACCACGCCGTGCAGGGCACCGAGCAGGTTGCCGTCGTTGACGGTGAGCCCGCGCTGCGGGTGGTTCACCAGCGGCGGCAGCAGTTGGTCCAGTGTGGACGGTTCGGCCAGCGGCGGCAGCCAGACCTGGTGTGCCGGCAGCCCCTGGTTCTCCATCCGGGCCACCAGCACGTCGAGCAGGGTTTCGCCGCGTACCGAGTCTTCCGGCTCCGCCTCGACCACCGGCTTCGGCTCGTCCGCCGGCGGCGCCACGTAGTAGGTGGAGAAGTCGCGGACCAGGTCGGCGCCGCGGCCCCGGCTCGCCTCGCCGGCCAGGCCCCGCCGGTATACACCGGAGACGTACGCCGCGCGGAACCGGATCAGCCCCTCGGTGCCCGCCTTGACGTACCCGTGCCCGGGTGCCCGGGGCAGCTCGTACGCATCGGGTACGCCGAGCACCGCCCGGCTGTCCATGGAGGAGAAGGTACGCAGCCCGATCCGGTACGACAGGTGCGTCTCCAGCCCGCGCAGCCGCCCCTCCTCCAGCCGCTGCGAGGCCAGCAGCAGGTGTACCCCGAGCGACCGGCCCACCCGCCCGATCTGCACGAACATCTCGATGAAGTCCGGCCGGGCGGTGAGCAGCTCGCTGAACTCGTCGCAGATGATCAGCAGGCTGGGCAGCGGCTGCAGCGGTACCCCCGCCGCCCGGGCCCGTTCGTAGTCGCGCTGGTTGTCGTACTTGGCCTTGCGCAGCAGCTCCTGGCGGCGGACCAGCTCGCCCTGTATCGCGCCGAGCATGCGGTCGACCAGCGGCAGCTCGTCTTCCAGGTTGGTGATGATGGCGCTGGTGTGCGGCAGCTTGTCCAGCTTGGCGAAGGTGGCGCCACCCTTGAAGTCCACCAGCACGAAGTTGAGGATCTCCGAGTTGTGCGTGACCGCCAGCGCGAGCACCAGCGTGCGCAGCAGCTCGCTCTTGCCGGACCCGGTCGCGCCGACCAGCAGGCCGTGCGGGCCCATGCCGTCCTGCGCCGACTCCTTGAGGTCCAGCTCGATCGGGCGCCCGTCCAGGCTCACCCCGATCGGTACCCGCAGCCGGTCCCGGCTCGGCCGGCTCGCCCACGCCTGGGACAGGTCCACCTCGTACGGGTCGCCGAGGCCGAGCAGCTCGGCCAGGCCCAGGTCGGTGGTGACCGGCTGGTCGCTGAAGGACGCCGCGGACAGCCGCAGCGGGGCCAGCTCCCGGGCCAGCGCCTCGGCCTCGGCCGCGTCGAGCCGGTCCGCCCTCCCCACCTCGGTGCTGCCGTCCAGGGTGGTACCGGTGATCGCGCCGTCCTCGGCCACGTCCAGCACCACCGCGGACTCGTCCAGCATCCGGGGCGGCGGGTTGGACAGGTCGATCAGCGTCACACCCTCCACGCCGCCCTCGGTCATGAGGTGGTCGGAGCCGGCGGTGGAGCCGCCGTCGATCACGATGACCACGTGCGGGCCGCTGGACATGCCGCCGCCGGTCGGGTTGAAGCGCGGCCGGTTGGCCAGCACGTCGTCCAGCATCGCCTCCAGCGCGCTGATCCCGGGCGCGAACAGGCGTAACGGGCCGACCGCGTCGGTCTTGTTCGGGTGCTGCGCGTGCCCCAGCCACTTCGCCCACTCCCAGCGCGGCCGTTGCGTGTCCGCCACGCACAGGCCGACCACGAGGTCATCGGGGGCGTGGAAGATGGTCAACTGGGCCAGCAGCGCGCGTACCAGCGAGCGGGTGGTCTCGTCCGGCCCGCGCAGGTACACGTGCGCGAAGTCGCGCAGCGCGATCGCGACCGGCAGGTCGGGCACCACGGAGTAGGTGGACACGAACCGGCGCAGAGCCATGGCACACAACGGATCCAGCTCGTCCACCGGCCGGGTCTGCGGGGGTACCAGCGGGGTGGCGATCTCCTGTGGACCCAGCCCGATGCGTACCACTCCGAAGTCACCGTCGCCGCGGCGGCGCTCCCACAGCCGGCCGGTGGTGGTCAGCGCCCAGACCGTGCCGGGCTCCGGGTGCCGGTAGTGGATCGCCTCCTGCTGCTGCCGGATCGTGTTGCGCACCTGCGCGCGCAGCTGGCTGAGCCGGCGCATGTACTGCCGGCGCTGGTCGGCCATGTCCCGCTTGCTCTGTCCACCCTGGCCGGTGAGCTGCATGGCGATCATGCCGATGATGGAGACGCCGTACATGCCGCCGGCCACGTAGGCCATCGGGCCGCTGCGCTGCGTACCCATCATCAGTCCCATGGCCGCGGCACCTGCCGCCATCGGCATGATCATCAGCATCCGGGACCAGCCCTTGCCGCTGGCGCTGGGCACCTCGGGCGGCGGGTCGAGAACGACCTCCCCGCTCGGTACGGCGGGCGCGGGTCGTCGCGGTGGCCGCTTGACGATCACCAGGCCCACGAACTCAGTCCTTTCCCCAGGTCTGCCAGCGCGCCCATCGTAGAACAGGTGAGCGGGTCCGGAGGGCGCCCGCAGCCGGCGGTCTGTGCTACGTTCGGCCCGCGCGGCCGGTACCGTTCCGCCCGCGCGCCGCCATCGACCGGGAGGTGAGCAGCGTGACGGCCCCGGGTGGCCTCGGTCTGGCCAGGGTAACCGTCGCCGCACCGAAGCGGCGCATCGACGTAGCGTTACCTGACAATGCCCTGGTCGCCGAGCTGTTGCCGCACCTGCTCCGGCACGCCGGCGAGGATCTCGCCGCGACCGAGGACCAGCAGAGCGCGTGGACCCTGCGCCGGGCCACCGGAGCGGAGCTGGAGGCGGCCCGCAACCTGGCCGCGCAGGGCGTCCGCGACGGCGAGCTGCTGCACCTGGTACCCCGCCGGATCGACTGGCCGGAGCTGGCCTACGACGACGTGGTCGAGGTGGTGGCCAGCGGCGCGCGCAGGGCCGGCCGGTCCTGGGGCGGCCAGGCCACCCGCCGCTGCGGCCTCGCGGTGACCAGCGGGGTACTGGCGTTCGGCCTGGTCGGCGTGCTGCTGTCCGGTCCACCGTGGGCCCTGCCCGGCGCCGCCGCACTGGG
>DATEJJ010000666.1:0-3461 GCA_035278125.1 Rugosimonospora sp. | reverse complement strand
CGGCTGCGCGTCGAGCGCCTCGCGGGTCCGGTACCACTCGTCGCGGTGGCCGTCCACCCAGGCGTGCTGGTCGACCGGGCCCAGCTGCTCCAGCGTGCCGTCGGCGGCGAACCGCGCGAGCAGGCCGGTGCGGTGCAGCCGGGAACCGGGCGGCCCGGCCGGATCGGGTACGAACCGGGCCGCCGTACCGGCCGGGTCGGCGTGGTACCCCTCCGCCAGCGCGGGGCCGGTCACGCACAGCTCCCCGACCACGCCGGTGGCCACCGGCCGCAGCCCGGCGTCGACCACCCGTACGCCCACACCGGGCAGCGCGTCAACCTCGCCACCGCCGATGATGATGGTCGCGTGGCTGCCGGACGGCAGGGCCGCGGCCACCGGAGCGGTCGTCCGGACATGGGTGACCGCGCCCGCGGCGAGCAGGCCGGCCACCTCCGCCACCGCCTCCGGCAGCTCCCGCGTGCTGAGCACGGCGACACCGCCACCGGTCAGCGGTACCAGCAGATCGCACAGCGCGGCGGCGGAGGCCAGCGGGGCCGTGCCCAGCCAGGTGTGTCCCGGGTCGACCGCGACCCCGCGCGCGTCGAGCCCGGCGCGTACCGCCCAGGCGAGCGCCCGGTGGGTGAACACCGCGCCGGACACCACACACGCCACGTCCTGCGGCCCGGGTCGCGCAGGCGACATGCGGGCCGCCGCCACCGGAATGGCCCCGGTGACCACCGGCGGATCGGCCGGCGTGATGACGGCGGCGTAGGCCGCCGGCTGTGCCGCCACCGCGGCCGGTTCGACGAGCGTCCACGCGGCACCGGCCAGCCAGGTACCCAGCAGCGCGGCCACCGTGTTCTCGTTCCGGTGTGGCGCCACCGCCACCAGTTGCCCCGGCCCGGCCCCGCACGACCGCAGCTGCCGCGCGACCGCCGCCGACCGCGCGTCGAGCTGCCGGTAGGTCAGGGACCGGTCGCCGCAGCGCACCGCGGGCTCGTCGGGGTAGCGGCGGACCGCGTCCGCGAACGCGTCCACTATGGACACCGGCTCCGGCCCGGTCGCGCTGCCGGTGCCCAGGGCGTCCAGGCGCGCGCGCTCCGCGGCCGGCAGGCAGGCCGAGCCCGCGTCGCCGTCCGGCCCGGTGCACATCTCGACGAGGACGGTCCGGTACAGGCCGGCGAGCCGATCCGCGGCAGCCCGGCTCAACCGGTGATTGGTTGTATTGAACTTAAGGATTCCAGGGAAGGTGAACACGTGCAGCGCGAACTCGTTCTCGTTGTCGTTGTACGTGCGGTCCTCGTCGACCAGCTCGCTGTCCACCTGGTGGAAGTCAAGGTAGTTGAAGAACACGTCGAGCAGCCGCCCGGCGCCGGACTCGTGCTGCACCGCCTGCATCGGGAAGACCCGGTGCGGCCACATCTCCGTCAGGTCATCGTAGACCGCGCGGATCAGCTCCCCCCAGGTGCGGGCGCCCGAGGGCATCGGGAACGGCACGGTGTTGAGGTACATGCCCAGCACCCGGTCCGCCCCGGCCACCTCGGGCCGCGCGTCGCAGACCAGTCCGGTGAAGAACCCGTCCGATCCGAAGACCATGCTCATCACCTTGAGGTGCGCGGCGAGCAGGACCGCCTTCATCGAGGTACGCGTCTCGGTGGCCAGCCGGTGCAGTTCGGCGTCCAGGTCGCGGAAGTCCACGAGGTGCTGGTACCGGTCGCGCGGGGTGTCCGGGCTGTCCTGCCAGGCCGAGGGCAGCGAGACGTCCACCCGACCCTCGACCACGCCACGCCAGTACGCGCGGTGCTCGGCGGACTGCCGGGCCGCCGTCTCGGCCACGATGTAGTCGGCGTACCGGAACCGCACCGGCTCCGGCTCCGGCGGCACCCGGCCGGCGC
Organism: Rugosimonospora sp.; assembly: GCA_035278125.1. Lineage (GTDB taxonomy): Bacteria > Actinomycetota > Actinomycetes > Mycobacteriales > Micromonosporaceae > DATEJJ01. Next base: position 1,587 of record DATEJJ010000666.1, on the reverse strand, counting down.
GGATCTCCCGGTACCCGGTGAGAATCTCCATGAGCATGGTGTGGAAGCTCCACCCCTCGATGATGGGGTGGCACTCGGTGAGCGTGATCCACCACTCCGTCGAGTCCTCCGCCGTGTGCGCGTGTACCCGGATCAGCGGCGCCGACGCCAGGTCCATCAGCTCCCGGCGTTCCCGCGCCGCGTGTTCCTCGAGCCGGGGCTGCCAGCCCGCCGCGCCCAGCGTGCCGTGGTCGGTCAGCCCCACCACGATCGCCGCGCTGCCGTGGACCAGCTGGAGCGGGACGGAGTACCCGTTCAGGTCGAAGGTCGTGCGCAGCACCTCGTGGCGGTCCACCACGAGTTGGGCGGCCCGCTGCAACGCGGCCGGGTCCAGCCGCGCGCCGTCCCGGATCCGGTACGAGGTGCTGTCCTGGTAGGTGTGTACGCCCGGCCGGGCGCGCATCTCGATGAGCATGCCGAGCTGCATCGCGGCAAGGGGGTACGCGTCGACGAGGCCCGGCGGCAGCGCGGCCCGGTCCTGCGGGCTCAGCATCGCGAAGGGCGCGACCGGGCCGGGCCAGGCGGCACTGTCCGGTGACGCGACCGGCTGGGCCGCGCAGGCGTGGGCCAGTTCCTCGACGGTCTGGTGGGCGAACACGTCGGCGGCCGAGACGTCCAGGCCGTCCTCGCGCAGCCGGCCGGCGAGCGCCACCGCGCGCAACGAGTCCCCGCCCACGTCGAAGAAGTTGTCCGACACGTCGACGTCCTCGACCGCGAGCACCTCGCGCCAGACCTGGTGGATCCGGTCGAGCAGGCGCCGCGGTACGGTACCGGTCGGCGTGACCGCGTCGCCGGCCCCGACCGGTACCGGGGCGGACCGGGCCGGCAGGTGACCCTGGCCGACGAGCCGTTCGCGGATGCCGGTCAGGGGCTCCTGCGGAGCGCGGACCAGCTCCTCGAACAGCGCCTCGCAGTACGCGGCCCACGCCTGGGCGGTGGCCTCGTCGATGACGGCGGTGGCGTACTCCAGCCGCGCGAACAATCGCTTGTCCGGCGCCTCCTCGACGTGCAGGGTCAGGTCGAACTTGGCCGCCGGGCAGTCGGCGAGCCCGAGCTGCTCGACCCGCAGGCCGGCCAGGCGGAAGGCGCCCTCGTCGGTCGGGTCCATGTCGAAGGCCGCCTGGAACAGCGGGTTCGCGGTGCTGGCGCGGCTCGGGTTCAGCTCGTCGACGACCCACTTGAACGGCACGGCGCGGTGCCCGAAGGCGTCCAGCACCTGGGCCCGGACGTGCGTGACGAGGTCGCCGAAGGTGTCCGTGGCGCGCTGGCGCGAGCGGACGACGACGGTGTTCACCAGGTAGCCGACCATGCCGTCCAGGTCCGGCACCGTACGCCCGGACACCGGTATCCCGACCGCCTGGTCGGTGGCACCGCAGAGGTGGCCGAGCGCGGCGTGGTAGGCCGCCAGCATCACCATGTACGGCGACGCGCGGTGCGCGGTGGCCAGCGCTCGCAGGCCCTCGGCGGTCTCCGGTTTGACCGCCACGTCGACCGCGCCGCCCCGCCAGTTCGGCCGGGCCGGGCGCGGCCGGTCGGTCGGCAGCGGCG
>DATEJJ010000665.1:0-2639 GCA_035278125.1 Rugosimonospora sp. | reverse complement strand
CGGAGGCTGTGGCCGTGGGCGACCAGCGCCACGTCGCCGCCGTCCAGCGCCGCGGCGGCCCGCTCCAGCACCCGATCGAGCCGCTGCCCCACCTGCTCCGGGGACTCGCCGCCCGGGCACCCGTCCCGCCACAGGTCCCACCCGGGCCGCTGCTCGCGGATCTCCGGCGTGGTCAGCCCCTCGTACCCGCCGTAGTCCCACTCGGCCAGGTCCCCGTCGACGGCCGTGACCACCAGCCCGGCCAGCGCGGCCGTGTCCCGGGCCCGCCGCCGCGGGCTGCTCAGCACCGCGGCGAAGCGCCGGCCTGCCAGCACCGGTGCCAGCCCCTTGGCCTGCCGCTCGCCCTCCGCGGTCAGCGGCAGGTCGGTGAATGACGTGTGCCGGCCGGCCGCGCTCCACTCGGTCTGGCCGTGCCGCACCAATACGATCTCGCCCACGCGTCCATCCTGCCGTCATCCTCTGGCCTAGCATCCTAGGACGCCTTAGGCGATGTGTCCCGGGTTCCGGGCAACAGCCAAAGGAGTGGATCAGCGACAAGACCCACGATGAGGGCTAGACGGTACGGGTGAGTTCCTTGCGCCACCAGGCGCGGCCGGATTCGGGCAGCGTGTCGATCGGGTCGTAGTACGCGTACCGCTTGCCGAGGGCCTGCTCGTCGTGCTGCTCGATGGAGGTGCGGTAGTTCTTCGTCCAGTACGAGATGCCGTGCTCGCGGTCGTACTCGGTGACCATGTGTACCCAGCGCTTGCCGACGAAGGGTACGTCGCACACGATGCGCGGCGTGGCGTACCCGGGGAGGTACCCCATGATGTCGTGCTGCAGCTCCTGGGCCTGCGCGACCGGCACCCGCCAGTGTTCGGCGCCGGGGATCATGTCGCACATGTAGAAGTAGTACGGCAGGATGCCCGCCTCACCCTGGAGCGCGAAGCACAGGTCGAGCAGGTCGGCGCTGGTGGCGTTGACCCCGCGCAGCAGCACGCCCTGGTTGCGCACGTCGCGTACCCCCACATCGAGAGCGGTCTGCGCGGCCTTGGCGACGAGCGGGGTGAGCGAGTTGGCGTGGTTGACGTGGGTGTGGATGGCGAGGTTGACGCCGCGCCGGGCGGCGGTGCGGGCGACCCGTTCCAGGCCCTCGACCACGTGCGGGGTGAGCCAGTGCTGGGGGAGTCCGGCGAGGGCCTTGGTGGCGAGCCGGATGTCGCGGATGGTTTCGATGGCGAGCAGCCGCATGAGGAACGCTTCGAGGTGTTTCCACGGCACGTTGGCCACGTCGCCGCCGGAGACGACGATGTCCCGGACGCCGGGGTGGTGCTCCAGGTAGTGGACCATCCCGTCGTACCGGTCGGTGGGTTTGAGGGTGAGCTTGAGCTTGTCCACGGCGGGGGTGGAGTTGCCGACGAGGTCCATCCGGGTGCAGTGGCCGCAGTACTGCGGGCAGGTGGAGAGCAGTTCGGCGAGGACCTTGGTGGGGTACCGGTGGGTGAGCCCTTCGGCGACCCACATGTCGTGCTCGTGCAGGGAGTCGCGGCTGGCGTAGGGGTGGCTGGGCCAGTCGGGGTGCCGGTCGGAGCTGACCGGGATCATGTACCGGCGGACGGGGTCGGCGTAGAAGCTGTCGGTGTCGGGTGGCGCGGCCGGGACCATGGTGTTGAGCATCTGCGGGGGTACCAGCATCGACATGGTGGCGCTGGCGCGCTGGTCGGCGAGCAGGTCGGTGTAGAAGGGTTCGGTCACCAGGTCGCCGAGCACGGTGCGGAGCTGCGCGGCGTTTTTCACGCAGTGGGCGCGCTGCCACTGCGCGGACTCCCATTCGTCGCGGGTGACGCCGCGCCAGCCCGGGAAGCGGGTCCAGTCGGGCTCGGTCAGCGGGCGTCGGCGGTACTCGTACGGCTGCTCCACGCTGGAGAATCTATCGTATTGACTCTACAATTCGATAGGTCTTCCTGTGAAAGGTGTGTATCGCGACATGACTTCTCCGATAGGTCGGCACCGGGTGGTGACGCCGCCGGGTGCGCTGCCGCAGGCGGCGTGGCGGCTGGACGCGCGGCCGGAGATCGGGCCGGACGAGGTACGCATCGAGGTGGAGCGGCTCAACCTGGACGCGGCGAGCTTCCGGCAGCTGATCACGAAGCACGGCGGAGACGGGGCGGCGGTACGCGCCGAGGTGCTGGGCATCGTGGCGGAGCGCGGCAAGATGCACAACCCGGTGACGGGCTCGGGGGGCATGCTCATCGGCACCGTCGCGGAGGTCGGTCCGGACTCGCCGCTCGACCTGAAGCCCGGGGACCGGGTGGCGACGCTGGTGTCGTTGACGCTGACGCCGCTGCACCTCACGGACGGGCTGACCCGCTGGGACGGGCTGGGCGAGCAGGTGCCCTGCGCGGGTCACGCGATCCTGTTCGCGCGCTCGGTCGCGCAGGTGCTGCCCGGCGACCTGGATCCGGAGCTGGCCCTGGCGGTGCTGGACGTGTGTGGCGCGCCGGCGCTGACCGCGCGGGTGGTCCGCGACTATCCACAAGGGAGTGTGGCGGTGCTGGGCGGCGCCGGCAAGAGCGGCTGCCTGTCCCTGGCGGCGGCGCGCCGGGCCGGTGCCGCGCGCACGGTCGGCGTGGTGCCCACGGAGGCGGAGGCGGCCGCGT
>DATEJJ010000664.1:0-9592 GCA_035278125.1 Rugosimonospora sp. | reverse complement strand
ACCAGCGCGCTGCCGCCGGCGGAGATGAACGGCAGCGGTACCCCGGTGATCGGCAGCAGGCCGGTGACGCCACCGATGTTGATAAGTGCCTGACCGGTCAGCCAGACCGTGACCGCGGCCGCGGCGAGCCGGCGGAACGGGTCGTCCACCCGCCGCGCGATCCGGAAACCGGTGTAGGTCAGCACCGCCAGCAGGGCGAGTACCACGCAGCAGCCGGTCACGCCGAGTTCTTCCGCGATGACCGCGAAGATGAAGTCGTTCTGCCCGTTGGGCAGCCAGCCCCACTTGAGCCGCCCGGCGCCCAGACCCACCCCGAACCAACCACCGTCGGCGATCGCGTACATGCCGTGCAGCGACTGGTAACAGGTGGACTGCGGATCGCAGTGGGACGGGTTGGCGAAGCTGGTCAACCGGTCGATCCGGTACCGGAATCCGGGCAGGGCGACCAGCACGCCCGCACCCACCACGGCCGCCGCGCCCAGGGTGGCGAAGACCCGCATCCGCACACCCGCCGCCCACAGCAGGCCGAGAAACACCAGCATCAGGCAGAGGGTGGTACCCAGGTCGTTGAAGCCGACGAGCAGCACCAGCAGGCCGACCACCGGGAACAGCGGCCGGGCCAGCTCCGCCCAGTGCCCGATCGCGCCGCCCTTGTCCGCCAGCACGCCGGAGCCCCACAGCACCAGCGCCAGCTTCGCCAGCTCGGAGGGCTGCATCTGCAGCGGGCCGACATACAACCAGTTGCTGTTGCTGGCGTCGGCGTGGATGGGGCCCAGCCCGGCCGACGGTAGCAAGTGGACGGTCGCGGCCATGCCCAGCGTGTCCAGCACCAGCAGCAGGCCCAGCGCGACCAGCAGCAGCGGGCCGCCGAGCCGGCGGCAGCTGGCCGGGGGCATGCGCTGGAACGCCCAGAACGCGACCAGCCCGATGGCGGCGAACACGATCTGCTTGCGTACCACCGCGTACGGGTCACCGTTGGCGGCGTAGGCGTTCACCGCGGTCGCGGAGAACACCATCACCAGACCGATGACCAGGAGCAGCCCGCAACTGGACAGCAACAGATAGTAGGAGGCCAGCGGTCGTTGCAGCAGGCCGCGCAGGGTGGCGAGCGCACCGCCCCGGACCGCCCCCGCCGCCATCACCGCCACCTGTCCACAATCGACGTTTAACGGATTGCGCAACTATATGCCGCGCGGACCGCGCGGCGCGGGCATTCCCACCGGCGAGTCGCGCATCCGGTACCCGCGCCCGCGCCGCCGCCGCGCCGACCATGCCTGCTCGCACGCCTCCAACCAGCGCAGGTCGGCGCGCAGGCGCAATACCACACCCGCCAGCAGCAGCCCGGCCGGTGAGCCACCCGTCCCGGGTGCGGCGCGCCGCACCTCGGCCAGGTGGCGCAGCAGTTCCCGGCGCTGCGCGTCCACCAGGTCCAGCGGGTCGGCGAGCCGGTGCGCGGCGGCCACCACCAGCTTGAGGTGGAACTCCGTCAGGTCCGGCTTGGGCCAGCCCACCTCGGCCAGCCACGCGGCGACCCGCTGCCGCCCGGCCGGGGTCAGCGCGTACACCTTGCGGTCCGGCCGCGCCGGCAGCCCGTCGGTACGCTCCCAGGTCACCAGGCCCGCCTTGGCCAGCCGGACCAGCGTGACGTACACCTGCCCGCCGTTCCTGCCCTCGCCCAGCGGGCCGAGCGCCCGGCGCAGCCGCTCGCGCAGGTCGTACCCGTGTGACGGCTCAGTGGCCAGCATCGCCAGCAGCACGTCCTGCACCGTGCACCTCCCGCGACGTGCATATACATAACCGCTAGCCATACGGGCCGCCGAGGCCGCCGCTTTCCCGCAGGTGACGCCCGGCCCCGGCCGCGTGTGACTAACGTCTCACTCGACTTAGAGTGTCTGGCCGATCACCATAAGTGCAAATGCATGATCTTACCGCCCTCTTCATGATCTCCCTCTCCTCTGTTCGAGTAACCCGACTACCGACAGACAGAACCGCGCCTTACCAGGGTTGATCCGAAAGGGGCCAGTGAGTGCCTGAACCATCCGTCCTCGAACATCTGCGTGGTCAATTGATCCGTTTGTGCGATGTCGCGGGAATTGACCCGGCAACTCCGGTGGAGCTTTTGACGGAGCTTCTCGATTCGCACGGGTCGGACTCGGTGGCCCATCCACCGGTATGGCCGTCCGAGATCGCGGACGACCACACGCCGGTGGAGTTTTCGCTGGCGTACAGCAAGAGCGAGCCTCCGACGCTGCGGCTGCTGTGTGAGGCATTCGGGTCGCCACCCGGGGTCCGTACCAATATGGATGCCGCACAAAAATTCATCGGAAACCAGGTTGGCCGCCGCGACCTGTCCTTATCCCGGCTCGAATCGGTACAGGATCTTTTCGCCACGGACTATCCGCACGGACCGTTCGCACTGTGGTGTTCGCTCGTATTCCGGAGCCAGCGGTCACCCGAGTTCAAGGTCTACTTCAACCCGGAACTCAAAGGCGTGGACACGGCGCCGCTGCTGGTATCCGCGGCCCTGGACCGCCTCGGCCTGGGCGGCTCCTACCAGGGGATGGTGGACCGCGCGGTACGCCCCGGTGAGCTGGGCCGGTCGGACCGGTTGACCTTCTTCGCGCTGGACCTGCACGACGGTCCGGACGCCCGGGTGAAGCTCTACCTGACCCACTACGACGCCGACGTGGCGGACATGGTGCGCGCGGCCGGCCTGGTCGACGGCGTGGACACCGGGCTGGTCGCCGACTTCTGCGCGGCGGCCGGCGGCACCCGGCGGTTCGCCGGCCGGCCCCTGGTGGGCAGCTACACGCTGAGCGTGGGGGCCGACCGCCCGATCGGATACAGCATCTACGTGCCGATCCGCGGCTACGTCAACGACGACGAGGAGGCCCGGGACCGGGTCGCCGGGCTGCTCAACCGGTACGGGTACGACGGCGCCCAGCTCGACCGCGCGATAGCGGCGGTGACCGGGCGGCCGCTGCGTGCCGGGGCGGGGCTCATCGCCCACGTGTCGCTGCGCCTGGGCCCACCCCGACCGGGCCTGAGCGTGTACCTGTCCGCCGAGGCGTACCGCGTCACGCCGCCCCGGCCGCGGCACCAATCCGCGACCCCGACCAGCGTCTGACCACTCAGGAGGGTGCCGTGCCCGCAGATCCGCTCACGATACTGCCGCCGTACCGGATCAAGGTGGTCGAGCCGATCGCCTTCCTCAGCGCGGAGGAGCGCCTGCACGCCATCGACGAGGCGGGGTACAACCCGTTCAACCTGCGCGCCGACCAGATCACCATCGACCTGCTGTCCGACTCGGGTACCGGCGCCACCTCCGCCGCGCAGGAGGCCGCCGCCGCTGAAGGCGACGAGTCGTACGCCGGGGCCCGCTCCTGGTTCCACTTCCGCGACGAGGTACGCGACCTGACCGGGTACCCGCACGTGCTGCCGGTGCACCAGGGCCGGGCCGGCGAGCGCGTCCTGTTCACCAGCCTGCTCAAGCCCGGCCAGATCTGCCTGAGCAACACCCATTTCGACACCACGCACGCCAACGTCGAGCTGGCCGGCGCGCAGGCGCGGGACCTCCCCTGCCCGGAGGCGGCCGACCTGGACAGCGCGGAACCGTTCAAAGGCAACATCGACCTCGACGCGCTGGAGACTGTCCTGTGTGGACCGGAGGCGGGCCGGGTCGGGCTGGTCCTGATGACTGTCACCAACAACGGCCTCGGCGCGCAGCCGGTGTCCATGGCCAACCTGGAGGCCACCGCCCAGCTGTGCGGGCGGTACCGGGTGCCGCTGTTCCTGGACGCGGCCAGGTTCGCGGAGAACGCGTGGCTGGTCGGCCAGCGCGAACCCGCGTACAAGGACTGGACGCCGCGGCAGATCGCGTACCGCGCGTTCCAGTTCGCCGACGGCTGCCTGGTGAGTCTCAAGAAGGACGGGCTGTCACCGGTCGGCGGGTTCATCGGGCTGCGCGGCGGCGACCTGCGCGACGTGTGCGAGGCGAACCTCATCGCCACCGAAGGGTTCTCCACCTACGGCGGCCTGTCGGGCCGCGACCTGGAGCGGCTCGCCCAGGGGCTGCGCGAGGTGGTGGACCCGGCGTACCTGCAGGCGCGGGCGGTGGCCACCGCCCGGCTGGCCCGGATGATCAACGATGCCGGCGTGGACACCGTACAGCCGCCGGGCATCCACGCGCTGTACCTCAATGCCGGCCGGCTGCTGCCGCACCTGACGCCGGCGCAGTTCCCCGGGCACGCGCTGGGCTGCCAGCTGTACCTCGACGGCGGGATCCGCTGCGCCGAACTGGGCTCCCTCTACCTGGGACAGATGGACGACGAGCACCGGCTGGTCTCCCCGGCGCCGTTCGAGCTGGTCCGGTTGGCGATCCCGCGGCGGGTCTACACGGACGCGCACTTCCAGTACGTGGCCGAGGTGCTGGCCGGGATCGCACGCGCGCCGGAGCGGGTGCCGGGCTACCGGATCGTGTCGGCGCCGCGGCTGTTGCGGCACTTCAAGGTGCGACTGGCGCCGGTAGCGCCGGCAGCCGGGAGATGGCGTGCCGCACCAGCGCGATGAGCGCGAGCTTGCTGGACTCGCGGTCCCGCGCGTCGCACCACACCAGCGGTACGTTCTTGGCCAGTTCCAGCGCGGCCCGCACGTCCGCCTCGCCGTACGGGCACTCGCCGTAGAACCGGTTGACGGCGGCGACGAACGGGATGCCCCGCCGCTCGAAGTAGTCCACGGCCGCGAAGCTGCCGTCCAGCCGGCGCGTGTCGACCAGCACGATGGCGCCGACCGCGCCCTGCGCCAGCTCGTCCCACATGAACCAGAACCGCTCCTGCCCGGGCGTACCGAACAGGTAGAGCACGATGTCGGGGCTGATCGTGATGCGCCCGAAGTCCAGCGCGACGGTGGTCGCCTTCTTGCCCTCCACGCCCGCCACGTCGTCCACGCCGACGCTGGCCTGGGTCAGGATTTCCTCGGTGGTCAGCGGCGCGATCTCGCTGACCGAGCCGACCAGGGTGGTCTTGCCGACGCCGAAACCGCCCGCCACGACGACCTTGACCGACCTGCGATCCACGGGTACCAGCCCTTCGCGTTCAGAGTTTTTCGAGATGGGCGAGGACCGTCGCCAACACGTTACGGTCCACGATCGTCTGCTGCGCCGGTGCCCCGACCTCCAGGTAGCCCTGCTCCAGCAGCACGTCCACCATCACCCGGGTGATGGTCAGCGGGAAGCGCAGGTACGCGCCGATCTCGGCGAGGGACATCCAGTTGGCACAGAGCCGGACGATCTGCTCGTACTCCCGCTCCAGCCGGGCCGTGCTGACCTGGCGCGCGACCACCTGCGTCGCCAGGTCGAGGCTCACGTTGCGGGGAGTGACCCGCCCGCCCAGGAGAACATACAACGGTACGAGCCGGCCCGCCGCCTCGTCATCGCCATCCCACAGGTCATCCGTCATGAGTCTTGCCGGTCTGGTTCATCGCCAGCGCGGCCGACCGAGCCTCGGTGCCGAGGAACTCGCCGATGCGCGTGACCAGCCGGCTCATCTCGTAGCCGACGGTACCCATGTCGACGGACTGCTCGCACACCACGGCGAGGCGGGCGTTCTTCCCCGCCTCGGCGACGAGCAGGGTCCGGTCGCCGTACTCGATGATCGCCTGCTGCACCGGCCCGCTCTCGAAGTGCTGGCCCACCCCCCGCACCAGGCTGTACAGCGAGCACGCGCCGGCCGCGATGACCTCGGCGGTGTCCATCGGCAGCCGGGTCGACTTCTGGATGATCAGGCCGTCGGTGGACAGCACGATGGCGTACACGACGTGGGGAATCTCGACCAGCCCGTCCAGCATCCAGGCCAGGTTGTTCCGCGAGGTGGGGTTGATGGTCACGCTTCCCTGCCTTGATCGGCTCCGGTTACGGGTTCATCGCTGGTCTCCGCCGACCTGCCGTCGGCCCATCCCTGCCGGTACTGCGCGAACCGGTTGAAGTCCCGGGGCGGCGCGCCGGGTGCGGCTGCCGCCTCCGGCGCCGGCACCTGGGCCTGCGGGTTGGCGGAGCGGCGCAGGCCGGGTGCGAGATGGCTCTGCGGCTGCCGGTGCGGCAGGGGTGGCGGCTCGCCGTCCGCCGCGCCCGCGGTGTCCGGTGCCTCCTCCTGCTGGACCGGCGCCCCGGCACCCTCAGTCCACTGTGGACCGGCAGGCGTACCCCCGGGGTCAGGGTACAGGCCGGTGCCGACGGTACCGCGTAAACCCACGGCTGATCCGTTCGAGAGCGTGACCGCTGCCACCGCGGCGGCGGGGAGGTTGCGCCGGCCGGAGTTGACCGCCGGCCCCGTGGCCGCGCCCACCACGGCCGGCACCCCGCTGCCGCGGCCGTTCGGCGGCTCCATCTGCTCGGTGGCCAGCAGCCGGTCCGGCAGCAGCACGATGGCCAGCAGCCCGCCGTACGCGGAGGTGCGCAGGCTCACCGTGATGCCGGCCCGGTTGGCCAGCTCCGCCACCACGTGCAGGCCGATCTGCGCGCCGTCGCGCAGCGCGGTGACGTCCGGGTTGGGCGCGGCGGCCAGCAGCTCGTTCGCCCGGTGCAGGCCGTCCGGGGTCATGCCGACGCCGGCGTCCTCGATCTCCACCGCGACGCCGTGGTTGACCCGGCGGCAGCTCACCCAGACCGCGGAGCCGGGCTGGGAGAAGGCGAGCGCGTTGTCCAGCAGCTCCGCGACCAGGTGGATGGTGCCGGTGACCGCCTGCCCGGCCAGCGTCACGTCGGCCGCGCTGCGCAGCTGGATGCGCTGGTAGTCCTGGGTCTCCGCGAACGCGGACAGCAGCACCCGGCGCAGCGGCAGCGGGTTCGGGAAGCGCCGCCCGATCTGGCCGCCGGCCAGGATGATGAGGTTCTCCAGGAAGCGCCGGGTCTGGGTGAGCTGGTGGTGGATGTCGAAGAACTGGGACAGCAGCGCCTCGTCGCCGGTGCGGGTCTGCAGGTTCTCGATGACCATCAGGCCGTGCTGGAGCGGGCGCTGCGGCCGGCGCGCGACGCCCATCAGCAGCGCGAGGCCGGCCGCCCGGGTCCGCGCCTCGTCGACGGCGGCGCCCGCCGCGGCCTGCACCGACCGGTTGATCACGCCGGCGACCTGGCCGATCTCGTCGGTACCGTAGTCGGCCGCGGCCAGCTCCGTCTTGATGTCCACCGGTTCCCGCTGGCGCAGCCGCTCCATCAGGGCCGGCAGCCGCTCGTCCACCATGGTGGCCGCGTCGCCGGCGAGCCGGGCCAGCCGTACCGACAGGGCCCGGTCGACCAGCACCTGCGACTGGCGGACCGCCCACAGGATCGCGGCGACGGCCACGGCCAGCGCGATGACACTGCCCAGCACCGCGGTCAGCAACTGCGTGTCACCGGTGTGCAGGGCCGCCGCGGACACCTCGTCCGCCTGCGTGATGGTCATCTGGATCAGGTCGTCGGAGACCTCGCCGGTCAGCGTGTCCCAGCGCGTCCAGTCGACGGCCAGGGTACGGGGTACCCCGTTGTGCCAGGCGCCGGCGAGGACCAGGGAGTCCTCGGCCGCGTTGAGGTCCTTCCACGGCTCGCTGGCGGTGATGTCCTGGTACCGCTGGCGGAGGTCGGGCTGCAGGTGCGGTGCCACGTCCTGGAGGCTGGACCGGTACGCGTTGACCAGCTGGACGAAGTCGAGGTAGTCCTGCTGGTCGAAGGCGGCCGAACCGAACGCACCGTCCACGATCGACCCGGCGCGGGACATCATGTCACTGAGCCGGAACACCTGTACGGCCGCGAGACCACCCTGGGTCGCGGTCACGTCCGGTACCACCCGGGCCTGCGTGTCGAAGAGATTGGTCGCGGCGTCCAGCAACTGGTTGTAGAAGGTGTAGATACGCTGCTGTGTGGTGGATCGGGAATCGATGGTGCTTCTGGTGCTCGGGAGCTGGTCGAGGTAGCCGGTCAGCGCCTTCCAACCCGACACGATGGAGTCGGGTGCATTGGCCAGAGCCGAGTTGGCGACGGAGCGCAGTTGCGTCAACAACTGGTCGGTCTGCCGCCGCTGAGTCAACAGCTCCTGCAGGTCTTTCGTGGGCCGGGTCAGGTACGCGATGCTCAGTCGCCGTTCCTGTTGGATTGACGCCAGCGCGGACACCGCGGGAATCGACACCTGGCGCACGGACTGGGCCACCGCGCGGGTGTAGAAGCCTTGGAAAACAAGGTATCCGGATGCCACGATCCACAGGAGCAGGGCGACGATACTGGGCACAAGCACCAGCCTGATCACTCGCCGCTTGATGGACTGCCGCCGCCGACCACGGCGCGGGCGGCCGTCCGACTCCAGCGGGTTAGTCGCGCGGTCGGCCTCTATATGCGCCAACTCTTATCCAATCATGGGGCAGCCCGCAGCCACCGGCCGCGGGCGGACACTGCTGGACAATCACCAATGTGCGACCAGGACCATACCGGCAACGTCCGCCCCAGCACCAGTCTATGGCAGCCGATATGTCTGAAACCGAGATCTATCTTGCCGGCCGATATGGCCTGACCTCGCGATTTGTACATAGCGTGAACTCCGGCGCGAACACTCAATGCATAGCGCGCCACAATGGGATGGTCCCGGGTGGACAGGAAGGGATGGGCGCGTGCAGGTCAGGCTGCTCGGACCGGTGGATGTGGTGCTTGACGGTGTGCCCCGTCCCGTCCCTGGCCTGCGGCGGCGCGCGATCCTGGCGATGCTCGCGCTGCGCCGGGGCGAGGTGGTCAGCACCGACCGTCTCATCGACACGGTGTGGAGCGACGGCGCACCGTCCACACTCAACACCATCCAAGCCAACGTCTCCCACCTGCGCGGCGTGCTGGGTACCCGGACCGCGATCCTCGCCCGCGCCCCCGGGTACGTGCTGGCCGGCGCGGGTGAGCCGACCGATGTGGAGCTGGCCGAGCAGCTCATCGAGCAGGCCACCGGCGCGGCACCCGCCACGGACCAGGTTCGCCACCTGCGCACCGCGCTGGCACTCTGGCGTGGACCGTCTCTTGTGGACGTGGCGGAGGTACCGTGGCTGGACGCGCAGGCGCGCCGGCTGGACCAGCTGCGGCTGCGCGCGCGGCGCGCCCTGGCCGAGGCGCGGCTGGCTCTCGGCGAGCACGACGAGCTGGTACCGGAGCTGCACCGGCTGGCCGAGGAGTACCCGTACGACGAGCAGATCCACGGCCACCTGATCCTCGCCCTGTACCGGTCCGGGCGGCCGAGCGAGGCGCTGGAGACCTACCAGCGGCTGCGTACGGGGCTCGCCGACGAACTGGGCGTGGACCCGGGGCCGGCGCTGCGCGCGCTGGAGGCCGCGATCCTGCGGCACGATCCGGAGCTGGCCACGCCGGTACCCCCGGTGGTGGTCGCGCCGGCGCCGGCGGCGCAGGTACCCGCCCAGCTGCCGGCGGGGGTACGCGGGTTCGCCGGCCGGCGCGCCGAGCTGGCGGCGCTGGACGCGCTGCTGGGTGGTACGCCGGGCGAGGGTAGCGCCGCGATCGCGACCCTCTCGGGCAGCGCCGGTGTCGGCAAGACCAGCCTGGCCGTGCACTGGGCGCGGCTGGCGGCCGAGCACT
>DATEJJ010000663.1:0-12522 GCA_035278125.1 Rugosimonospora sp. | reverse complement strand
CGGAGTCAGCGACGCGACGAGCGAACCGGGCGGTGCGGCGGTGGCCGGCGCGGCGCCGAGCAGGGCGGCGGTCAGGCCGGCGATCGCGACGAACGCACGGGTTGACGCCACAGGGCCACGGGTTGACGCCACAGGGCCACCTTCCGCGAAGGAGCGAGCACTGTGGGTCATTGTGGGCGCTGCGGATCACCAAAACAACGCGGCGCGGCGACCTCTCCGCGGACTCACCCGTTGAGGTAGGTCGCGGCTCGTGGCGGCTCATGTCCACGCAGGACGGCCGCCCGCTGCGCTCACCCCACGATGTCGCCGGAGGCCCGGACCCGGTCGAAGCGGCCCGTGGCCAGATCGTCGCGCCGGATCAGCCAGTGGACCAGGCCAAGCTCCAGATCCTCGCGGTCCGGGCTCCACTGGGCCAGCATGACCCAGTCCTTGGGTTCCGGGCGCGGCTGTCCCTCCCCGGCCTTCTCGGCCAGTTCCCGCAGGGTCGACTCGACCGGGTCGTAGTTCCACACCCACGGGAAGCCACCGATCTGCGCGCCGCAGGGCCTCGTCCCGAAAAGGATCTAGTTTAGTCACGGCGATCAGTATGGCAGCCCGGTGCGTTCACAGGAGTCTCACAGCGCCTGCTGGGGCCATCAACGGATACGGCTGCCACCGTTTACCCATGAGCACGCACCGGCGCCACAGCAAGACCGGCAAACGCCAACCCGTCGCGACCCGTACCCTCACCGACTGGGCGACGCCCCGCTGCCGGTACTGCGGCACGCGGGTCGAGAGCATCCTCACCGGCTGCACGTGCTGGACCATCGGCGTGACCGTCCGGACCTACGCGTTCTCACCGGCATCGCTTTACCCGAAAGGGCAGGCTGTCTGAACCCGCTGAGCCGCGTCCGGCGTGGATACCCCCACGGCGTTCCATCCGGTGCCATTGAGCGGGGTCAGTCCATTCCGTACCATCGATCGAGGTGGCACGCTCACGTCGGCAGGGGTGACCCTGCTACCACATGATGGACGTGATGGCCGAGCCCCGGCGGATCTTCACCGCGCCAACTCGGTCAGTGAAGCTCGCTCTCCAGCAGACCCATGATGTATTTGTCGTACCACCTGCCCTCGTGCCGGAACACCTGACGCAGCCTGCCCTCGTCGACGAACCCGACCTTCTGGTACACGTGGTGAGCCGCGTGGTTCTCGGTGACGACGGTCAGCATGACCTTGTGCAGGCGCATCTTGTCGAACCCGTACCGGCACACCGCACGTACCGCGTCCGTGCCGTACCCACGTCCCCAGTACTGCTTCTCACCCAGATAGAGGTCCAACTCGGCGCAGCCTGTCTCGGGCTTGGCGTCCCGTAGCCGGACCAGGCCGATGAGCGTCGCGTCGGTGAGTGTCTCGATGCCGAACAGAGCATCGCCGAACGCGTTCCGCGGCCGCTCCTCCAACCACCTCCGCACCCAGGCACGCGAGCACGCGTACCCGGCATCCATCCAGCGCATCACCTCCGGGTCATGGTCCCACCGCCACAGCGCCTCAGCGTCCGACGGCTCCATGGCCCGAAGCCTCACCAGATCCCCCACCACGACCACTCCTATGCGTTCAGCGCAGAACCAAGAGGTCGAGCCAGTTGCTTCTCGCTTCCGGGTTCTCCGTACCGTCGGCCTGCGGTACGGCTTGGCGGATACGTTCCTTACCGCGGAGAAACTCCTCCTCGGTGAGACCGCGCATCGTGGTATCCGCCTGGCGGAAGGTGTCCACCTGGCGGAGCAGGTCCGCGAGGCTGACCGGGTACGTCTCACGAACCTGTTCGAGAGCGTCCATGTGGAATCCCGCGGTCGCGAACGCCTCGCACGTGTCCGTGACGGAAGGGTAGGTATCGACCATCCGAGCGGTCTCCGGGAACCACCGGACGAGTTCGACTCTGTCCACCCTGCCCGGGAAGCCCTGCCGGATCAGCACGGGCGCACCGGGCCGGAGAACGCGGCGGATCTCCTGCGCGGCGGCGCCCAGATCGGGGATGTGGTGAATGACAAGGGACAGCCACGCCGCGTCCGCCGACTCATCCCGCACCGGTAGGGCACTCGCGTTTCCCTCAAACACCTGGATGGCCGGTGCCCGCGGGATCTGACCCCGCATCGCCGCCGACGGCTCGACCGCGAGGACGTTGAGGTCGAACCAGTCGCTCAAGGCGGTGGCGAACGCACCGGTCCCGGCGCCGATGTCCACCAGGGTCATTCCCGGCGAGGGGCGCAGATGACGTCGTACCGCCTCGCGCCAGTATGACAGTCCGTCGCGTGGTACCTCGCGGACCGCCTTGAACGCCGCAGCGGTCCGCTCGTCATAGCTGATCCTGGCCACGCCACGCCTCCTTGCTGCTTCTGCCGCTGGTACACAGGCCGGCGATCGCGCCGCCGACCTGCAGTGCACGCGGGTTGATCGGCCGGAACAGATACCAAATGTAGACGTAGATTCATGCGATGAGTCGCTGCCGGACGCGCCACGCGCACTCCGCACGCACCGATGCCTGCTCCGCAGCGTCGATCTCCGCGTCGGTCGCACTCCTCGGCGGAGGCTTCTAGTCCGGTAGCCGACGGATCTGGGTGAGGACCTCGTCCACGTGGGCCGCGACCTGTGCCTTCAGCGCATCGCTCCAGGTCTCGTCCGCATAGCCGGTGGTCAGGTACAGATCCCTGGCGAATGCGAGCACCGGCCGGTACCCGGGCGCCAGGCGGGCGAGTGCCCAGTCCGCGGCGGTGTCCTTGGCCACGACCGTACCGGTGGCCACCGTCGTCCAGATGCGTGCCAGGGTCAGCACGACATTGCGGGTGTCGTGGGGCAGGTCCGCGAGCAATCCGGGGATACCGTCCACGCTGGCGCGGACCAGCAACTCCCTGGGCACGGGGTCCAGGACCTGCGCCGGTCGGGGTCCGGCCAGTGGACGATCACCGGCCAGGGCCGCCGCAACCTCCAGCACCAGGCCGGGCATCGGTTCGGGTGCGGGCACGACACCGGCCTCATAGTCGGCACGCAGCCACTCACCGTACAGAAAGTCACCGACCGGCGGGTACCGCCACGGGCGCACGCCGGCCTGAACCACGACCGTGAGTTCGACCGGCCGAGCGCCCACCGCCGCACCGGAAATCGGCAGGATGCCCGCGACCAACGCACGCCGCTGCCCCTCGCCGAGAGATCGGCGGGTGACCGCGAGGATGTCCACATCACTGGCCGGCCGCAGCCCACCGCGCACGGCTGAGCCATGCAGGTACGCACCGAGCAGGTCGGCGCCGGCGACCTCGGTGAGCAGTCGGACGACCTCCTCAACCTGGCCCATCCCGCGATCCTCGACGGCCCGGCTACCCGACCGCAATCTCCGGCTTTCGCGCGATCAGAAATGCCCCCTGCTTCTTCGGCGGCGAACTGGTCCGCTCGTGGACCATCGTCACCTGGAGATCGAATCCGACCTCGGCGAGCAGGGCCGTGACCGCCTCCGGCCGACGCCGGTGGAGGACCAGGTCGACCTCGTACCCCCACGCCTCGGCGAAGTGCTCCGGACCATCGCCGACCTGGAATGCCAGCATCAGCGGCGCCCCCGGGGCCAGTACCCGGTGGAACCCGGCCAACACGCCCGGCAACTCCCGGTCGGGGATGTGGATGGTCGAGAACCAGGCGTTGAGGCCGGCCAGGCTCCCGTCGGGATGGTCGAGGCCGGTCATCGAGCCGACCTCGAAGTGCAGCTCCGGGTAGTTGGCCCGGGCCTGCGCGACCATGCCCGGCGACAGATCGATCCCGAACACGTCCAGCCCCTGCCCGCGCAGAAACGCGGTCACGTGCCCCGGCCCGCACCCCACGTCGGCCGTTCGCCCGGGCACCGGCGCCAGCTCGGCGAACAGCGTCAGCATGCTCCGCAGCACCGGCTCTTTCGGCAACTGGTCCGCAAGGAGGGCGGAATAGCCGGCGGCCACGGCGTCATAGGAACGACGGGTCGGATCGAGGAAGTCGAGATCGGTCACGGCCGGGAGGCTACCGGCCCCCTCCGACAATCCTGGACATCAGCCCGAGGCGTCGACGCCATCATGCCGCGCTTACTCTAGACTAGAACACGTTTCAGTTCGGGCATGGTCCGTGAGGAGCTGGGTATGCGCACCGCCATCTGCGACGACTTTGGCATCGAGTTTCCGATCTTCGCCTTCACGCACTGCCGCGACGTCGTCGTGGCGGTGAGCAAGGCCGGTGGGTTCGGGGTACTCGGGGCGGTCGGCTTCACGCCGGAGCAGCTCGAGATCGAGCTCAACTGGATCGACGAGCACATCGGCGCCCACCCGTACGGCGTGGACACCGTCATCCCCAGCAAGTACGAGGGCATGGACACCGACCTGCCGGCCGACCAGCTCACCAAGCTGCTGCGGTCGATGGTCCCGCAGCGGCACCTGGACTTCGCCCGGCAGATCCTCACCGACCACGGCGTACCGGTGCCGGACGACGGTAGCGAGAACGCGTTGCAGCTGCTCGGCTGGACCGAGGCGACGGCGACCCCGCAGGTCGAGGTGGCGCTGCGGCACCCGAAGGTGACGCTCATCGCCAACGCGCTGGGCACCCCGCCGCCGGACATGATGGAGCGGATCCACGCGGCGGGGCGCAGGGTGGCCGCGCTGTGCGGCTCGCCGTACCAGGCTCGAAAGCATGCCGATGCCGGGGTGGACGTCATCATCGCCCAGGGTGGTGAGGGCGGCGGACACTGCGGCGAGGTCGGCTCGATCGTGCTGTGGCCGCAGGTCGTCAGGCAGGTCGCGCCGGTGCCGGTGCTCGCGGCCGGTGGGATCGGCAGCGGCCAGCAGATCGCGGCGGCGCTGGCGCTGGGCTGCCAGGGGACCTGGTCCGGGTCGCAGTGGCTGATGGTCGAGGAGGCCGAGAACACCGCGGTGCAGCAGGCGATGTACGCCAAGGCGACGAGCCGGGACACGGTCCGCAGCCGTTCGTTCACGGGCAAGCCGTGCCGGATGCTCAAGAACGACTGGACCCAGGCGTGGGAGCAGCCGGGCAACCCGGAGCCGCTGGGCATGCCGCTGCAGTACATGGTGTCCGGCATGGCGGTGGCGGCGACGCACCGCTACCCGGACCAGACGGTCGACGTGGCGTTCAACCCGGTGGGCCAGGTGGTCGGGCAACTGGAGAAGGTGGAGAAGACCGCGGCGGTGATCGAGCGCTGGGTCGGCGAATATCTGGAGGCCACGAACACGCTCAACGAGTTGAACGCGGCCGCGCAGGCATGACCTCGGACTGAACCGGTCGCTCGGGGTCGGCGCCGCTGACGCGATCCCGTCGCGGCAGGAGCAGCGGGGTGGCCAGGATCAGCAGACCCGCCGCGGCGATCGCGACGCGCGGGCTGGTGGCGCTGGCCAGCAGGCCCCACAGGGCGGTCAGCGCCGCGATGGTGGCGCTGCTGCTGACAGACCAGGCGGAGAGGGTACGGGCGACCCGGTCCCTGGCGGTGCGCTCCAGCCGGTACGTGGCCATGACGGGGTTGAACACGCCCATGCAGGTGACGAGTCCGAACTGGACGGTGATGACCAGCACCAGCCCGGGTACGCCGGGGCGGAGCAGCACCAGCCCGAGCGGCCAGCACACCCGGAGCGTACCGGCGGTACGCAGCACCCGGTGCTGCCCGTACCGGGCGACGAGCGGGCGGGCCAGCCGGGAGCCGAGCAGCCCGCCCACGCACGGCGCCGCGAAGGCGAGACCGTACTGCCACGGCGGGAACCCGAGGTGGCCCAGCATCAGCACGGCGAGCAGCGGTTCGGTCGCCAGGATCAGGCCGTTGACCAGGATCGCGTTGCCGAACAGGGTGCGCAGCTCCGGGTGCGTCAGGAGGTACCGCCACCCGTCGAGCAGGTCAGCGGCGCGCGGCCGTGGCGCACCGGCCCGCGCGGGGCGGGGCTCCCGGCTGCCGATGGCGAGGATGCCCAGCGCCGACAGCAGGTAGCTCACGCCGTCCGCGAGGATCGTGGTCACCGGGCCGAGCAGCCCGACGGCGGCGCCCCCGAGCGGCGGTCCGAGCACAATGGACGACCAGTTGGTGGACTCGAAACGGCCGTTGGCGACCAGCAGTCCCTCGGGTGGCACCAGCGTCTTCAGGAAGGCGCCGCTGGCCGCGTTGAACGCGATCTTCGCCGCGGCGACGATGACGGACACGACCAGGAGCTGGACGAAGGTGAGCCGTCCCAGTGCGTACCCGATAGGGATGCTCAGCAGGGCGGCGAACCGCGCCAGGTCCATCGCCACCATCACCGGCCGCTTGCGCCGGAACTCCACCCACGGGCCGAGCGGAACCGCGACCACGGCGCCCACGGCGAGCCCGGCGGCGGCGAGCCCGGACACCTCGGTCGGCCCGGCGTGCAGCACCCGGATGGCGACGAGGCCGAACGCGCCGAACCCGAACCCGGAGCCGTACGCGCTGACCGCGTACGCCGCCCACAGCCAACCGAACTGGCGTCCGAGCGACCGGTTTCCCACGCCGCCCACCCTGCCACAGCCCTCCGACCGAAATCCGCGTCACGCCACCAGGCGGTAGCCGTGTCGCATCACCGTCTGGATCAGGTCGGTGACCGGCAGGGTCCGCCGTAATCGGGACACGGCCATCTCGATGGCGTAATCGGGACACGGACATCTCGATGGCGTGGTCGTCGACCGCGGCCCACCACTGCGGTGTGGCCACCCGGATGTCGGCGCAGGACAGCGCCCGTGCTCGCCCGGGTCCGGCACCCCGCGCCGCCCGCCACCGCCCCGGATGAAGTCCAGCCACACCACCCCGGCCACCCCGGTACCGGCCGGCGGCTCCTGCGCCAGCCCGACCAGTGGCAGCAGTACCGGCTTACCAGCCGCCACCGGCGCGACAGTACGGTACCCGGCGCCCGGCTGTCCACTGAGGACAGATCCGTCCCGCGGGTGCACCTCCGGGTACGGCGACGGGTGCGCGGTGTATCGTTCCTTGTCCGGCCGTGCGTGATGAGTTCGGCGCCACGACCGCAACACAGCCGAGAAGAAGCTCACAAGATCAACACGGCGAGGGTACCGCCCGCTGGTCCCGGCCCTGCCCCGGGTGATCCGGGTGTGCGGACTCTCGCGGTTGGGTTGCGGTTCCCGGTCGGGCATGGCCGGGCCGGCTCCGCGCCGGTGACGATACCTCCGTCGGGCGCGATGGAGGGAGAGCCGCGGTGGCGCAGCCACATCCGTTACTGGATTCGGACAGGGCATGGGGCCGGCGGCAGCGGGCCACGGCGCTGGACTGGCTGGCGTTCGCCGGTGCGGACGGGGTACGGATCGACGAGATCCGGCTGCGGTACGAACACGCGTGCGACGACCACGCCGCCACGCAACTCCTCGACGCCGAACTGCGGCTGCTGGCCGCGGCCGTCACCGCGCACCCCGCCGCCGGAGGCTGATCGGGGCATCGGGTCACACGCGCTGGCGCCCCGGGTGCACAATCTTGAACGCGGGTGTCGCCACGCGCGGTCCTGGCGCGCGGCGGGCGACGGGTAGGGAGCGGCGGTGCGCGGTGAGGCGCTGGTCGGCAAGGTCGGCGTGGTGGTTTCGGCGGTGCGCGGAGGCGGTCGGGCCGGGGAGATCCGGGTCGTGGTCCAGGGCATCGCACACCACTATCTCGCCTTCGCCGCCGAGCCGATTCCCGCCGGTACCCACGTGCTGGTCATCCACTACCGCGGCGCGCGACAGGTCGACGTCGAGCCGTGGTCGCCGATGCCCGGGGACCAGACCAACCAGGGTCAGTGAGAGAGGCCACACCACATGTTCGGTTACCGCGTGCCGGCTCCCAACGAGGCACTCCTGATCAGCGGCCGGAAGCAGCGGGGAGCGGACGCGCTTCCATTCAAGATCGTCACCGGGCACGGCGCCTTCGTGGTCCCGATCTTCGCCAAGGCGTCCCGGCTGACGCTGGCGATGCAGGAGGCGGAGGTCGAGGAGGACTGTTACACCACACAGGGGCTGACGCTGGCGGTACGGGCCGTCATCGCGTTCAAGGTCGGTGACGACCACGAGTCGATCGCCGCGGCGGCCCGCCGGTTCCAGGGCGACCAGTCGCAGATGTCGGTCCTCGTCGGGCGCATCTTCAGCGGCCACCTGCGCAGCATCATCGGCAGCATGACGGTCGAGGCCATCATCCGGGAGCAGCAGACCCTGGCCGACGCCATCGTGGACGCGAGCAAGACCGAGATGGCCCGCATCGGGCTGGACATCGACTCGCTCCAGATCAGCAGCATCGACGACAAGGGCGTGGGGTACATCAAGGCGCTCGCCGCGCCGCACCAGGCCCGGGTCAACCAGGAGGCCAACGTGGCCCAGGCGGTCGCCGACCAGGCCAGCGCGATGGCGCAGCAGGAGAGCGCGCGCAACCAGGCCGAGTACGCCCGCCAGACCGCCATCGCCCGGGCCCAGTACCAGGCCGAGATCGACCAGGCGCAGCAGACCGCAGCCCAGGCGGGTCCGCTGGCCGCCGCCAAGGCCCAGCAGAGCGTGCTGGTCGAGCGTTCGCTGGTGGCGCAGAAGAACGCCGAACTGCGCCAGGCGGAGCTGGTCGCGGAGGTCGTCCGGCCGGCGCAGGCCGAGGCGGAACGGATCACCACGCTGGCCCGCGCCCAGGCCGACGCGACCAAGCTGTCGGCCGAGGCGGCCGCCGCGGAGGGCCGGATCGCCCTGGACCAGCTCGTCATCCAGCAGCTGCCGGAGCTGCTCCGGGCCGCCGCCCAGGGCCTGCAGGGCGCCAACCTCACGGTGCTGGACGGGGCCGACGGACTCAACACCGTCGTGGCATCGCTCGCGGCACAAGGCATGGCGGTGCTCGACACGGTACGCAGGGGCATGGGGTCGACGCCGCCGGCCGAGCCGGCCACGTCCGCGATCGCCACCCGGGAGCCGCGGTGACCGCCCGTCCCGGATGGTGCCCGGCCGGACGGCCGGCTATTTCAGCCAGCCGGTGTCCACCATCTGCCGGTCGCCGGCCAGCCCGTACGCGCCGACGTTGGCGAGCCCGGAGCGTACCGCGAGAATCTCCGGTGTCTGGAACAGCTCGACGGAGTGCCCCGCGGCCCAGATGAGCGCGTCGGCCTGGTTGTAGAGCGCGATGGCGGCGGTCCGGTCGGTCTGCGTGGCCGCCTCGTCGAGCACGCGGTCGATGTCCGGGCTGCCCACCTTGCCGTAGTTCTGGTCGCCGCCGCTGCGGAAGACGGCCAGCAGCCGCGTCGTGAACGCCTCGTCGACGTTGCGGAACGACACCAGGTCGAACGAGCCGCGGTCGACGTACTGGCCGAAGAAGTCGTTGGTCGGCACCTTCCGCAGGTCGACCTGGATGCCCACCTGCGCCAGCATGTTCTGCACCAGCTGCGGCACGTCCGAGGTGCTGCCGCTGCTGACGACGTACGTCAGGCGCAGCGGCTTGCCGTCCTTGACGCGGGTGCCGCCGCCGGCCGGCCTGGCCCAGCCCGCCTGGTCCAGCAGGCTGCCCGCGCGGGCGGGGTCGAACTGGCCGTACTGGCCGGCGGTGTCCTGGTAACCCTGCTGGCTGGGCATGAAGAAGTGGTTGCTGAGCACGTTCACCTTGAACGGCAGGCCGGCGGACTGGGCGGCGGCGACCGCGGGGCGGTTGATGGCCAGCCCGATCGCCTGCCGTACCCGGACGTCGGCCAGGGGACCTGACTTGCCCAGGGTCACGTGCGTCTCGTCCCACCGCCCGCCGGCGCGGATGGCGGTACCGGGCGCACCGGCCAGCCGGCGGTACGCCTCGGGTACCCGGGCCGGCGCCTCGTCGACCTCGTTGTTGAGGTATGCGTCGGTCATGGCCGCGGTGTCCAGCGCGCGGTACACGACGCTGGACAGGATCGGCTTGGCGCCCCAGTACTTCTCGTTGGGTACCACCGTGATGGTCTGGTTGGACTTGTCCATCGAGCCGATCCGCCAGGGCCCGCCCCACACCGGCACCTTCTCGATCCAGCCCTTGTTGAACGCGTCGGGCGTGCTCAGCGCGCTGCCCGGGAGCAGCGGGTCGAACAGCCCCTGCCAGTCCGGGTACGGCTTGGTGAAGGTGACCACGGCCGCGCGGTCGTCGGCGCCGCGCGCCACGTCGCTGATGTCGTCGTACCCGGCGGTGTCGGAGACCTGGTACGCGGGGTTGGTGCCGTTGCGGGTGCGCCACTGGGTGGCGAAGTCCTGCCACGTCACCGGGGTGCCGTCCGACCACGTCGCCTTCGGGTTGAGCTGGTACGTGACGACCTGGTGCGGGCTGGTCGCGGTGACCTTCGCCGATACCAGCACGTCCGGGTTGAGGCTGGGCGAGCCGTGCGCGTCGAGGATCCACAGCTGCGGCTCCACCAGCTCCACGATGGACACGCCGTCGCCCTCGGTGCCGTCGACCTGGCCCACGTTGTACTGCGTGATCCATTGCTGGATCGCGAGCCGCAGCGTGCCGCCCGCCTTGAGCGCGTCGCGCGGGTGCGGGTTGAGGTCGGTGCTGCCGGCGGGTGGCGCGGCCGGCTGCGCGGGCGCCGGCCTGGCCGAGCCACACGCGGCGAGCGCCAGCACGGCGCACACGAAGGCGGCGAACAGTTGGCGCGTACGACGCATCAGCGACCGTCCTCCCCAGGTACCCGGATCGTGCCGCAGATCATAACTCCTACCTCCGGCACGCGAGCGTCACGAATAGATGACTATGATCATTCACATGCTCCGCTATCTGGCGCGGCGGCTGGCGTACCAAGGTGTGCTGCTGGTGATCGCGACCGTGCTGTCGTACCTGCTGGCCGCCACGGCGCTGCGGCCCCGGGCGTACTTCGAGGTGCGGTTGCCGCCGCCGCCCGCGGTGCAGGTGGACCGCCAGCTCGCCGCGCTGGGGCTGGACGACCGGCGGCCGCTGGTGCTGCGCCTGGGCCACTGGGCCGACCGGTCACTCCACGGCGACCTGGGTACCAGCATCACCGGCACCCCGGTCAACGCGGAGTTCGGCCGGCGGATCGCGGTGAGCCTGCGCCTGCTGCTGCTCGGCACCCTGCTCGGTACGGTCGTGGGCGTGCTGCTCGGCGCGTGGAGCGCGGTGCGCCAGTACCGGCCGAGCGACCGGGTGCTGACCGTGGGCGCCTTCCTGCTGCTGTCCACGCCCACGTTCCTGCTCGCGGTGCTGCTGAAGATCGGCGCGCTGCGGCTGAACGCGGCCGCCGGCCGGCAGCTGGTGCCGTTCACCGGTGAGTCCACACCGGACCTGCACGCGGGGATGCTGGGTACGGTCGGCGACGCGGCCGGGCACCTGCTGCTGCCCACGCTGTCCATCGGGCTGATCACCGCGGCGACGTACAGCCGGTACCAGCGCAGCGCCATGCTGGACGTGCTGGGCGCCGACTACCTGCGTACCGCCGTGGCCAAGGGGCTGTCCCGCCGGGCGGTACTGCTGCGGCACGGCCTGCGTACCGCGCTGGTACCGATGTCGACGTTCTTCTCCTTCGGGTTCCTCGCGGTGTTCACCGGCGCCACCTTCACCGAGAAGATCTTCGGCTGGCACGGGATGGGGGAATGGTTCATCGACTCCATCAACAACAACGACGTCAACGCGGTGGTGGCGGTCAACATGTTCGCCGCGGTGACGGTGCTGGCCGCCGGCTTCCTGGCCGACATCCTGCACGCGATCCTCGACCCGCGGGTACGCCGCCGTGGCTGAGCTGGAACTCGATGCCATCGCGGATGCGGCGGCGGCGCAGCCGGGGCGGGTACGCATCATCGGCCGGCGGTTCGTGCGGGACACCGGCGCGCTGTGCGGTGCCGTGGTGGTACTGCTGCTGTTCGTTCTCGCCTTCGCGGGTCCGCACCTGACCTCGTGGACGTACCAGTCGATCGACTACACGGCGCTGCGCCAGGCACCGTCGGGTACCCACTGGTGGGGCACGAACGGCATCGGCCAGGACGTGTTCGCGCAGACCGTCCGCGGGCTGCAGAAGTCGTTGCTGATCGGGCTCTTCGTGGCCCTGTCGGCGACGGCGGTGGCGGCCGTGGTCGGCGCCTGCGCCGGATACTTCGGCGGCTGGGCCGAACGGTCGCTCATCCTCGTGGTCGATCTGCTGTTGGTCTTCCCGTCGTTCCTCATCATCTCCATCATCTCGCCCCGGCTGCGGGCCGGCGGCTGGATCGCGTTTGTCGGTCTGCTCGCGCTGTTCGGCTGGATGCTGTCGGCGCGGGTCGTGCGGTCCATGACGATTTCACTGTCCACTCGCGAGTTCGTGCGCGCCGCACAGTTCATGGGGGTGCGGCCCTACCGCGTCATCGCCCGGCACATCCTGCCGAGCACCGCCTCGTTCCTCATCATCGACGCGACCATCGCGGTGGGCGGTGCGGTGATGAGCGAGACCGCCCTGAGCTATTTCGGGTTCGGCGTGCAGCCGCCCGACGTGTCCCTGGGTACCCTGATCGCGGCGGGAACCCCGGACGCCGTGACGTATCCGTGGATGTTCTTCTTCCCGGCCTGCCTGCTCGTGCTGT
>DATEJJ010000662.1:0-5918 GCA_035278125.1 Rugosimonospora sp. | reverse complement strand
ACGCTGATGTAGTCGCGTTCCGGGAGCCTCAACCCGGACGTGACCCCCGCCCCATCGGGGGATGCCGTGTCGGGAAACCCGCCAAAAGGCGCCCGGCACGGCATCTGGGCGTGTGGGAGATCGGTAAGTCCGCAGGCTAGTCGGGGATTGCCGCCGCGGCGGCGCGCCGGCGGGCGAGGGCCGGCTCGGGGTAGAACGCCGGCTCCGCGCCGGCGCGCCAGGGCAGCAGCGCGATCAGCGCGATGATGATGAGTACCAGCGAGTTCTCGCCGAGCGCGCCGATGAAGCCGTCGTGGTAGTGGGACACGCCTTCGCTCAGCTTGTGCTCGTACCGCCAGATCGGGGATACCACGAAGACGGCGTAGATGCCCAGGGCGGCGATGGCGGCAGGGAGGCCGGCCAGCGCGGGGATGCCGCCGGGGCCGCGGGTGAAGGCGCCGCGAGTGGCGAAGCCGCGGGCGGCCGAGCGGCGGCGCAGCGCCGTGTCCATGAGGATCACCAGGGCGGGTACCAGGAACACGAGATGGTGCGACCAGGAGATCGGGGAGATGGCGTTGGCGGTGAGCCCGACCAGGGTGAAGGCCGCCGTCTCGTCGCCTTCGCGGTGCGCGGTCGCGGCGCGGGTCATCCCGACGGCGAGCAGGAGCATCGCGAACGACAGCCACATCAGGGTGGGTGTGGTCGGCGAGTCGTACAGGCGGGCGAGCAGGCCGGCCAGCGACTGGTTGGCGGTGGCGTCGACCTCGCCGATCCGGCCCGTGTCGAACAGGATGCTGGTGAAGTAGGTGGCCGCGTCGCCGCCCATCACGAGGAACGTGAGCAGGGTGGCGCCGACGGCGGTGACGGCGGACACGATCGCGGCGCGCCACTGGCGGGTGACCACGAAGTACCCGATGAACAGCGCGGGGGTCACCTTGATGGCGGCGGCCAGGCCCACGCCGACGCCGGCGAGGGCGCCGGATGTCCACAAGCGACGGAGAGTACCGCCGGACGGGGTCGCGGTGCCGCTGGCCACCTTCGACCGGTGCTTCAGCGCCACCACGTCGGCGTAGATGAGGGCGGCGAGCAGCAGGTTGACCTGGCCGAAGCCGAGGGTCTCGCGGACCGGCTCGGTGGCCCAGGCCAGCGGTACGGCGAGTGCGACGGTGAACCAGCGCGGCCAGCCGTACCGGTCGGCGACGGGTACCAGGACCCAGGTGAGTACCAGGGCCAGCGCGGCGACGCTGATCACGGTGTTCACCCAGCCGGCCGCCATCGTGGGCAGCAGTGCCATCGGCGCCATCACCAGGGCGGCGAACGGCGGGTACGTGAAGCCGAGGGTGGTCTTCGGGGCGACGAACTGGTACAGGTCGTGACCGCTGGTCCACCAGACCATGGCGCCGTGGTAGATCTTCATGTCGAAGAAGGAGTAGCTGCGCCCGTACTTGTGCACGGCCCACCTGGCGCAGAGGACGGCGGCGACCACGGCACCGACGCGTACCAGCGTCCAGAGGGTGATCCGGCGGAGGTCGACGCGCCGCCGGGGCGTGGGGTCGGTGCCGGCAGTGGGCCGTCGGTCCACGGTCGTCGGCATGATCTAGACACCCCCGTACCGCAGTAGGTAGTGGTCCCGCCCCCCGGAACGGCGTGTGTCACGCGGCGCCGGAAGCCGGCTCCGCACGCGTCGCCGAACCGAGCCTAGAGGGGCCCTCCAAACCTTTACCTCCTGCGTTATGCGAACGTGTCCGATCCCACACTGCTTAGAGATGTTTCCTGCTGGTTAACGCGGCCTGAGTAGATCGGGTGTTTTATGAAGATGTATCGATGTCTTACGCACGGTGACCGCGAGGCCCATGTGGCGGTCCTACCCAAGAGGTGCCGCCGCTATGCGGGATCAGATCGGCTGGGTCCGGAGGTACCGGCCGAAGTGCGGGACGGTGAACGCGACGGTGCCGCGCTCGCCCGAGTAGATCAGCCCCTTCTTGATCAGCGCGTCCCGGGCCGGTGACAGGGACGCGGGTTTGCGCTCCAGCGAACGGGCCACCTCGGCGGTGGACACGGCCTCGGCGTCGTCGGTGGCGAGCGCGGCCATGGCACGCATGTACTCGCGCTCGGACGGGGTGGCGCGCTCGTACCGCGAGCCGAAGAAGCCGACCGCCAGCTCGGCCTCGGCCTCGGGCGCGGCGACCCGTACGTCGTCCGCGGTGATCGGCGAGCGGGGGGCGTGGTCCCAGGTGGCCTTCCCGTACGCCTGGACGAAGTACGGGTACCCGCCGGACGCCTCGTACAGCGCGTCGAGCGCCTTGGGCTCGTACTCGACCTCCTCCCGCGAGGCGGGGGCGCAGAGTGCCTGGTCGGCGGAGATCCGGTCGAGCCGGTCGATGCGCTGGTACCGGAACAGCCGCTCGGAGTACGACTTGGCGGCGGACAGCAGCGCGGGCAGGTGCGGCAGCCCGGCGCCGACCACGATCAGCGGTGCGCCGGTCTGGGACAGCTCGTGGCAGGCGGCGCACAGCGCGGACACGTCCTCGGCGGACAGGTCCTGCATCTCGTCGATGAACAGGGCGACGCCGGTACCCACGTCGGTGGCCACGCTGGCCGCGTCGGTGAACAGCTCCACCAGGTCGATCTCGATGTCGCCGGAGTCGGCCCGGCCGCTGGAGGCGGGTACGTCGATGCCGGGCTGCCAGCGGTCACGGATCTTGCCGGTCGGGTTGGCGCGCAGCGCGAACGCCTTCAGTACCCCCAGAAATTCGTCGATGCGGTCGGGGGCCCGGTGCCGCGGCGCCAGCTCGCGCGCGGCCATGTGCAACGCGGCGGCCAGCGGCCGGCGCAGCGCCTGGTCGGTGCGGGCCTCGATCTTCCCGGTGCCCCACAGCCGGCCGATGGCCTGCGAGCGCAGCGTGTTGAGCAGCACGGTCTTGCCGACACCGCGCAGGCCGGTGAGCACCAGGCTGCGCTCCGGCCGGCCGCGCGCCACCCGTTCCAGGACGACGTCGAAGACTTCCAGCTCACGGTGGCGGCCGGCGAGTTCGGGCGGCCGCTGGCCGGCGCCGGGTGCGTACGGGTTCCGAACCGGGTCCACGTATCGCACGGTATCGGGGTGTCTAGCGCTGACTGTAGAGACACGCATACACGGGACGAGATCCTTTGTCGAGAAATGTCTAGACCCGTCTAGCGATCATGCTAGAAGCCGTTAGAGGTGGCTACTGCTTCTTCAGGCAGAGCAGGAAGTCGTCCGTGGTCGGCGTGGTGGTGTACGTGAAGTAGTGCGTGAACTGCGGTACGGAGTTGCACTTCTTCTTGTCCGTGGTGCCGTTGAACCGGGCCAGCACCTTGAAGGTGTTCTTGGCGCAGGTCACGATCTGCAGGTCGGCGTTGGTGTCGGAGCCGTTGTTGACCACGCACTGGCCCACCTTCACGCCCGTGATCGGGTCGCCGGGAGCGGTCGTGTCGGGCGGGGGCGAATCGGCCTGGGTCGGCGTCGTACCGGTCGGCGCGGTGCTGGGCGGGGTCGTACCCTGCGCCGCGGGCTTCCCGCTGTTGCGGCCGATCAGGTACAGCGCGGTGAGGCCGCCGCCGCAGAGCAGCACCACGAGTACCACGACGATCGCGATGATCCCGCCCGGGCCGCGCTTCTTGGGTGGCGCGGTCGGTGGGCCCCAGACCGGGGGCGGGGGCGCGCCGTACGGGTCGGGCTGCGGCTGGCCGTACATGGGCTGCGCGGGCTGGGGCGGCTGGGGGTACCCGGGCTGGGCGCCGAAGGGCGGCTGCTGCTGCTGGAACGTCGGGTCGTAGCCGGAGGGCTGCCCGTACGGTCCGGGGGTCACCGGGCCCGGGGTGGGCGGCGCGTTCCAGGGGTCGGGCGTGCCGTACGGCGAGGTGGGGTAGGGCGCTCCGCTGGACTGCCCGTACGGGTCGTTCTGCTGCCAGGGGTCACTCGGCTGGCCTGGGTACTGACCACCGGGTGGACCGTAGTTTGACATGCGACTCGACTCCTCCTGGCCGCGAGGCCACCATGGCGTGCCCCCCACACGGTAGCCTGACCGGCCGAGCCGCTCACATCCCGGATCTGGGCCAAAAGTACCGATGTCGATGAGCGTGTCAGTAACCTGACCTCATACGGAGCGCGACGGTCCAAGGTTACGTCGGTGCTGCCGCGGACGCGGTCAGAGCAGCCGGAGCTGGTGGTCACGCGGCCGGCGCGGGGCGTCACCGCCCTTGCGTTCGAGCAGTCCCGGATCGATCGCGGCGAGGAACGGTGACGGGTTCATCTCCCGCTCCGCGCCGTACCGGTACCGGCGCGCCGCGTGGCTGAGGTACAGCCGGTCCTGCGCCCGGGTCAGCCCGACGAAGAACAGCCGGCGCTCCTCGGCGACCGCGGCCTCGCTCGGTGCGGTACCGGGCAGCCGCAGCGGCAGCAGCCCGTCCTCGCAGCCCAGCAGGAACACGACAGGGAACTCCAGACCCTTGGCCGCGTGCAGGGTGAGCAGCGTCACCGCCTCGGCGCGCGGGTCCAGCGCGTCCACCTCGGCACCGGTGCTGATCTCGGCGAGGAAGTGCTCCAGGTCGTCGCCGCAGCGTACGGCGAGCGGGGTGAGCAGCTCGACGGCGCCGTACACGTCCTCGGGGGCGAGCTCGTCGCCCAGGGCCGGGCGCTCGGCGAGCAGCTGCCCGGTCAGCCGTACCCGCGCCGCGAGCGAGCCGGACAGGCCGGTGGCGAAGCGCAGTTCGCGGGCGATCGCGGCCACGCCGGGCCGGTCCCGCAGCCGGTTGTGCGAGCGCTTCTGCACCGGTACCCCGGCCCGGGAGAGCGCGTCGACCACGGCGGCGGCCTGCGCGTCGGTGCGGTACAGCACCGCGATGTCGCCGAAGGACAGCGAGCCGGGCGCGGCATGCGCGTCGATCCGGCCCGAGTCCAGCGAGCGGTGGGACAGGCCACCGACCAGCTCGTCCACCGTGCGTACCACGAAATCCGCCTCGTCGGCCGGCGACGCCGCCGCGTAGATCCCCAGCGGCGGCGCCTCCGGGTCCAGCCGGGCGGGGTCCAGGCGCCGGCCGCGCACCAGCGTGGACGGCGCGATGGCCTGTACGGCCGCGGCCACGATCGGCGCGGCGGAGCGGTAGTTGCGGGTCAGCCGCACCAACCGGGCGTCGGTGAAGTCCTCGGCGAAGCGCAGGAAGAAGGACACGTCGGCGCCGCGGAACGAGTAGATGGCCTGGTCCGGGTCGCCGATCGCACACAGGTTGCCGTCCGGCGGGACCAGCAGCCGCAGCAGCTCGTACTGCACCGGGTCGACGTCCTGGTACTCGTCGACGAACACCCACGGCCAGCGCGCCCGGTACCGGTCGGCCAGGGCCGGGTCGTCGCCGAGGATGGCCACCGGCAGCGCGATCAGGTCGTCCAGGTCGACCGCGTCACGGGCGCGCAGCGCCTTGCCGTACCGCTCGCGCAGCTGCGGCTCCAGGTCGGTGTCGAGCAGCTTCCGGGCCGCGCGCTCGTCGCCGGCACCCGCCTCGACCAGGGCGGCCAGCCGCTCGGCCTCCTCGGCGATGTGGAAAGCGGGCGTCAGGCCGGCCCGCTCCGCCTGCTCGCGCAGGACGGCCAGGCCCAGGCTGTGGAACGTGGCCACGGTGACGTCCTCGGCGACCGGACCGAGCAGCGCGTCCAGCCGTTCGCGCAGCTCCTGCGCGGCGCGCCGGGTGAACGTGATGGCCAGGCAGTGCTCCGGGTACACGTCCAGTTCGGCGCACAGGTACGCGAGCCGGTGGGTCAGCGTGCGGGTCTTGCCGGTACCCGGGCCGGCGACGATGAGCAGCGGCCCGCCCGGCGCCGAGGCGGCCACCCGCTGCAGCGCGTCGAGCCGGTCCAGCAGCCCGGTGCCCACCTCTTCCATGCCGGCGAGCATCGGCTCGAACGGCTCGTGCGGCGAGGGCGC
>DATEJJ010000661.1:0-7828 GCA_035278125.1 Rugosimonospora sp. | reverse complement strand
TACCCGCGCACCACGGTGCCCAGCAGCGCCGCCGCGGTGCCGCCCGCCCGGTCGCGGTCCACCCGGCGGATCGCGCCGGCCTTGCCGCGTCCGCCGACGGGTACCTGCGCCTTGACGAAGACCTGCGGGCCGAGGCGGGCCGCGATGGTCTGTGCCTGCGCGGCCGTCGTCGCCAGCGCCCCGCCGGGTACCGGCAGGCCGGCCTCGCGGATGAGGCGCTTGCCCTCGTGCTCCAGCAGTTGCCCGGTCACCGGAGCAGTTCCCGGGCGATGCCGTTGCGCTGGATCTGCGGGGTACCGCCGCCCAGCGGGCCGTAGCGCGCCCAGCGCAGGTACCGCTCGGCGGGGAACTCGCGCAGCCAGCCGTGCCCCCCGAAGATCTGCAGTACCCGGTCGGTGACCCGCAGCGCCATCTCGTTCGCGTACACCTTGGCCACGGCGGCCTCGGCGCGGGTCGGGAAGCCACCCGCCGCGTGCGCCGCCGCGCGCCACACGAGCTGGCGGGCCGCCTGGATCTCCACCTCGTTGTCCGCCAGCATCCACTGGATGCCCTGGTGCTCGGCCAGCAGGGAGCCGCCCTGGTGGCGCTGTTTCACGTAGGCCACGGCGGCGTCCTGCGCGCCCTGGGCGATGCCGATGGAGATGGACGCGTTCAGGCAGCGCTGGCCGTTGAACGCGGACAGCATCCGGCGGAACCCGTCCGCGCGTACCAGCACGTTGCCCTGCGGGACGCGGGCGCCGGCGAAGTGCAGGGCGTACAGCGCCTCGCCGCCCAGCGTGCGGGAGCCGCCGTCGATGGTGAAGCCGGGCGTGCCGCGCTCGACCAGTACGGCGCCGATCGGGCGGGTACCGGGCTCGTCGGAGAAGCGCACGTACACCACGAACAGGCCGGCCACGTCGGCGCGGGAGCAGAACACCTTGCTGCCGTCGATGACGACCTCGTCGCCGTCGTCGCGCGCGGTGGTCCGCATGGCCCAGATGTCCGAGCCCGCGTCGGCCTCGGTGATGGACACCGAGCAGATCAGCTCGCCGGCGGCCACCCGGGGCAGGTACCGGCGCTTCTGCTCGTCGGTGCCGTACGCGGCGATCGCCCGGGTCTGTACCCCGATCTCGCCGAGCGCGGCCATCGCGGTGACGTAGCAGGACCGGCCGAGCTGCTCCAGGATCAGCGCGCCCTCCAGCCAGGAGCCGCCACCGCCGCCGTACTCCTCGGGGATGGTGGCGCCCAGCAGCCCGGTCCTGGCGAGCAGCCGGATGTTGTCCCACGGGAACTCCCCGCTCTCCTCCCAGTCGAGGCTGCGCTGGTGGAAGTTCTCCAGGGCGATGCGGCGCGCCACGCGGCGCAGCTCTTTCTGCTCCGGGGTCAGGTCGAACAGCGGTACCTGCTCCACAGTGGACTTCACGGGTTCGGCTCTCCTCCGGCAGTAGTCCCGACCGCCCGCTTCACCGGCTGGACGACCTCCTCGGCCAGGCGCTGCACGTACTCGATGCGCGCCCGCTGGTCGGCGGGGAGGTTGTACGCGGTCAGGGTGATGTGGTTGAGCCCGGCGGCGTGCGCCTTGAGGATCTGCTCGACGCAGTCCCGCGGCCGGCCGATGACGGCCCAGGCGTCCGGGTCGCCGTCCAGCCCCAGGCTCGCCATGCCGGGCTCCTGCATGTCCCAGCCGGCGTACATCTTCATGGTCGCCTCGGCGTAGTCGCGGGCACCGCGCAGCGCGTCGGCCCGGCTGTCCGCGATCATGATCGCCCGGCCCGCGCCGATGATTCCGGGTTCGCGCCCGTGCTCGGCGGTGGCCTGCCGGTACAGCGCGATCAGCGGCTCGATCTCACCGAGCGACGCCTGCGGGCCGTAGAAGACGCCCTGCGCGATGCGGGCGGCGCGCCGGGTGGCGCCGGCGCTCTGTGCCGCGAGCACGATGGGCGGGTGCGGCTCCTGGTACGGCGCGAAGCCCAGCTGGCCGTGGGGTACCCGCCACCAGCGGCCCTCGAACTGGACGGGCTTGCCGCCCCACAGCTCCTTCATCAGGGCGATGCCCTCCTCCACCCGGCTGGCCCGGTCCCGGCGCGACACGCCCGCGGCGGTCAGTTCGAGTTCGCGGTAGCCGTTGGCGCAGCCGAGGATGAGGCGGCCCCGGGTGAGGTGGTCGATCGTGGCCACCTGTTCGGCGACGTCGACCGCGTTGTGCAGCGGGAGTACGAGCATCTGCGTCATGAAGCCGATGCCGTGCAGCTGGGCGGCCAGGTAGCTGATCCACGGGAAGGGCTGGGGCCACACGGTCGGGGCCGACATCCAGTGCTGCGAGGCCGAGATCCAGTCGAACCCGCCCGCGTCGGCGTGGCGCAGGCAGTCCAGCGCGTCCTCGAACTGCGCCGCGAGCGGCCGGTGCCGGGAGTTGGTGAACTGGAGGCTCTGGATGCCGAGCTTCATGCGGTGACTCCGTTCCGGGTGGCGGGGCCTCGCCCCAGGTAGCGGCCCGTGCCCGGCGCCGCGACGGTTTCGTGGTCGTCGACGACGACCCGGCCGCGGACCAGCGTGGTGCGGGCCAGCCCGCGCAGCCGGTGGCCGGCGTAGATGCTGACCTCGCAGCCGCCGTGGTAGAAGCCGGTGTCCACGTCGGACTCGCGTGCCGGGTCCACGATGACCACGTCGGCGTCGGCGCCGGGGGCGAGCAGTCCCTTGCGGGGGTACAGCCCGAAGGCGCGGGCCGTGTTGGTCGACCCGGCCGCCACGAGCTGCTCCATGCTCATCCGTCCACTGTGGACGCCGTAGGTCATCATGACGGGGAGCAGGTGCTCCGATCCCCCGCGGATGCCCGGCCGGGCGGCCCAGATGTTGTCATGCTGGCCGCCGCCCTTCTCCTTGGTGTCGCGGGTACGCCCGCCGGTGCCGTCGTCGGTACCGAGGCACGACATCGAGCCCGTGGCCAGGGCACCCCAGAGCGCGTGGCTGTCGGCGGGGGTACGCAGTGGCGGGTTGACCTTCCCCCAGCAGCCGATCTCGCGCTCCATGCCGCCGTGGTGGGTCAGCCACTGCGGCCCCGTCTCGCCCGTCACCCGCGAACCGGCCGCCCGCGCCTGCGCGATCGCGGCGGCGGCCTCCCCCGTGGTGACGTGCACGAGGTACAGCGGGCAGCCGGTGAAGTCGGACAGCGCGATGGCCTGGCGTACCCGGGTCACCTCGGCCAGCGCCGGCCGCGCCTCGCTCCACGCGGCCAGGTCCCGGCGCCCGGCGTCCGCCAGCCGCCGGCTGCCCGCCTCGACCATGTCACCGTCCTCGGCGTGGGCCATGGCCAGCCCCGGGTACCCCTGCGCGGCGATCCACGCCATCGAGTCCAGCAGCACGTCCGAGTCGACCGGCGAGAAGATGGCGCCCAGTCCCTTGTCCTCGTGCCCGCGCCGCCCGTACGCGGTGAAGAAGTGCTTGAAGGAGGTCACCCCCAGCGCCCACGCCTCCGGCTGCGCGGCCAGCCACTCGCGGCGCATCACGAACGCGTGCAGGAATCCGTCCACATAGGACCACCGGTCGACGCAGCCGATCGTGGTGCGCAACTGCTCGCCCAGCGGCCCGGTCGCCCCGCCGACGAAGTGGCCGAAGCTGGTGACGCCGCCGTGTGCCATCCCGCGCGACTGCACCGGCAGGTTGGCCTCCAGCCCGGCGGCGATAGTGGCGTCCTCCTCGCTGGTCAGGTGCACGTGCGGATCGATCAGGCCGGGGATCACGAAGTGCTCGCGGGCGTCGATGACGCGCCGGGACTCCGGCAGCCGGGCGTCCGGCCCGACCAGTGCGATCTTCTCGCCGTCGATGGCGACGCCGCCGTGGAAGCGCCCGTGCGGGCCGACGACCCACCCGTTGCGGATGACCAGGTCGACCTTCACCCCGCCGCTCCTTCCCGCGTCACGCCGCGACCAGCGGGCCGTAGAGGTCCGGGCGGCGGTCCGCGAAACGGGTCTGGCGCAGCCGTTCCCGGCGCAGCAGCCCCGGGTCGAGGACGGCGTGCGCGCTGCCCTCGGCGTCCTCCAGTTCGGCCAGGACCGAGCCGTCCGGCGCCGCGATCGTGCTGTGCCCGGCGAACGGCGGCCCCGCCTGGTTGGCGGCCACGACATAGACCTGGTTCTCGTACGCGCGGGTCACCGCGATCGACGTGTACAGCGTGGGGTTGGGCAGCCGCCCGGCGGCCAGCGACACGAGCAGCACCTCGCAGCCGCGCAGGGCCAGCGTGCGCGCCGCCTCCGGGAAGGAGTTGTCCGCGCACACCAGCAGCCCGACCGTACCGATGCCGGTGGCCACCGGCCGCAGCTCGGAGCCGCGGGTGAACAGCAGTTTCTCGTTGCGGGGCAGGTGCGTCTTGCGGTAGATGTGCAGCGCGCCGTCGGGGCAGGCGAGGGCCATCGAGTTGAACAGGCGCCCGAACGGCGGCGCCCCCTGCTCCAGGAAGCCGGCCGCGACGTGACCGCGCCCGGCGGCCAGTTCGCGCAGCCCGGACACGAACGCCCCGTCCGGCGCTTCCGCGTACCCGCTGAACCGGAGGTGCTCGTCGACGTCCCCGCCGTCCAGGAAGCCGGAGCTGGACAGCTCGGGCAGGACCACGAGGTCGGCACCGGCGGCCAGGGCGTCGTCGGCGGCGCGCAGCGCCTTCTCGCGGTTGGTGTCGCCGTCGTACAGCCCCACCGCGAGCTGCACGACGCAGGCGTGGACCGGTGTCACGGTGCCGCCCCCGCGTTCCTGGCCTCGTCCGCCAGCTCCAGCACCGCCTGCTCGATGAACTCGTAGCTGCCGCACCGGCACAGGCACCCACCCAGGGCCGCGCGCACCTCGGCCGCCGTGGTGGGCGGCTCATCGGCGAGCAGCGCCACCGTCGCGAGGATGAACCCGGGGGTGCAGTACGCGCACTGGAACGCCTGTTTCTCCACGAACTTGCGCTGCACCGGGTGCAGGCCGTCGGGGCCGGCCAGCCCCTCGACCGTGGTGACCTCCCGCCCCACCGCGGCCACGGCCGGCAGCAGGCAGCCGGTGACGTCCTGCCCGTCGAGCAGCACGGTGCACGCCCCGCACACGCCGATCGTGCACGCCTCGCGTACCCCGAACAGGCGCAGTTCCCGCCGCAGCACCAGGGACAGCGGCTCGCTCGGCGCGCAGCGTACCGGCGCCTCCCGGCCGTTGACGCGCAGCCGCAGCTCGACGGGCTCAGCCATGCCGGCCCTCCAGCGCGTCCAGTACCCGCTCCGCGGTGAACGGCGCGTCGGTGAGGTCGATGCCCACCGCGTCCCGTACCGCGTTGGCGATGGCGGGGAGCACCGGCGGCAGCGCGGTCTCGCCGATACCGTGCACCTCCGCGTCCGCCGCCGCCTCCAGCAGCGAGGCCGTCAGTTGCGCGGGTACGTCGCCGAAGGCGGGGATGCGGTAGTCCTCCAGGTTGGCGTTGCACAGCCGGCCGTGGTCGTACCGCAGCTCCTCGAACAGCGCCTGGCCGAGCCCGAACAGCGCGCTGCCCTGTACCTGTAGCCGCGCCGTCGCGGGGTTGACCACGCGGCCCGCGTACACGGTCGAGTGGTACCGGAGCACCGTTATCTTGCCGGTCTCCCGGTCCACCTCCACCTCGGCGGCCCCGGCACCCTGGTGCCAGTGCACCGAGCCGATACCCTGCCCGGTATCCGGGTCCAGCCCACCCCGGGTCACGTACGAGCCGGAGCCCAGCACCGAACCGGTGAGCGTACGGGTCAGCGCGTCCCGGTACGAGATGCTCACCTCGGGCCGGTCCGTGACCCGGACCGTACCCGCGTGCAGCTCCACCGCGCCGGCATCCGTCTCCAGCAACCCGGCGGCCAGGCGCAGCAGCTTGCCCCGCAGGTCGGCGGCGGCCAGCTCCACGGCGTGCCCCATCGAATACGTGGAGCGCGAGGACGTGGTGGACTGGTCGAACGGCGTGACGTCGGTGTCCGGGTCCACCATCCGCACCCGGTCCAGCCCGACCGCGAGGGCGGTGGCGGCGATCTGCGCGAGCACCGTGCGGGAGCCCTGGCCCATCTCGACCGTGGACGTGAGCACGTCGATGCTGCCGTCGCGCTCCATCTTGATCCAGGCCGTCGAGGTGGTCGGGGTGACCGTCGCCTTCATGATGACCGCGCACCCACGCCCGCGCCGCCGGTGCTCCTCGGCGGGCTGCGCCAGGGGCGTGCCGAAGCCGATCGCGGCGGTGGCGTCGGACAGCACCCGGACGAGGTCGAAGTCGTGCAGCGTCTCCCCGGTCGGGTACCGGTCCCCGGCCCGGAGCAGGTTGCGCAGGCGCAGTCCGACCGGGTCGATGCCGAGCCGGTGCGCGATCATGTCGAGCTGCCGCTCGTACGCCCACGCGGCCTGGGTGACGCCGAAGCCGCGGAACGCGCCCGCGGGCGGCAGGTTGGTGTAGACGGCGTACGACTCGACCTCGACGTCCGGCGTCCGGTACGGCCCGGGGGTCGCGGCGCCGCCGTTGGTGATGAGCCGGGGACTGATGTCCGCGTACGCGCCGGCGTTGTAGAGCGCCCGCACCCGGCGGGCCACGAGCCGGCCGTCGGCGGTGACCCCGGTGGTGAGCGTGATGCGGACCGCGTGCTTGGTCAGCGAGATCATGTCCTCGGCCCGGCTCAGGGCCAGCCGCACCGGCCGGCCGAGCTTGCGGGCCAGCGCCGCGACCATCGGCTCGACCTTGGCGTACACCTTGCCGCCGAAGCCGCCGCCGAGCGACGCGACCCGCACCTGGACCTTCGCGTGCGGCAGGCCGAAGAGGCCGGCGAGTTCGTGCTGCACCGCGTACGGGGTCTGGGTGGAGCTCCACACCACGAGCCGGTCGCCCTCGGTCCAGGCGAGCGCCACGTGCGGCTCCATCGGCACGTGCGCGACCGCCGGGCTGGTGAAGACGTCCTCGAACACGTGGTCCGCCCCGGCCAGGCCGCGTGCCACATCACCCTGGCGCAGCGCGAACCGGTTGCAGACATTGCCGTCGTGGCCGCGGACCGGGATCACCGTGACGAACGTGCCCACCGCCGCCGCGCCCCGCTCGTGCAGCAGCGGTGCCCCGGGCGCGAGCGCCTCCGCCACGTCGTAGACCGCGTCGAGATCCTGGTACGCCACGGTGATCAGGGCCGCCGCCGCGCGGGCCGCGTGCTCGGTCTCGGCGGCGACGAGTGCCACCGGCTCCCCGACGTAGCGCACCTTGTCGATGGCGACGACCGGCTGGTCCCGGATCACCGAGCCGTAGTACGGGTCCACCTCCGTATGCGGCGCGAAGTCCGCCCGGGTCAGTACCCCCACCACCCCGGGTACCCGCATGGCCGCCGTACAGTCGACGGCCCGGATGGTCGCATGTGGACGGTCGCTGCGGTGCACGGCGGCGTGGCACATGCCCGGCACCTCCAGGTTGAGCACGTACTCGATGGTGCCGGTGACCCGCGCGCCGGCGTCGACCATCGCGACCGGGCGCCCGATCAGCCCGCCGCCCTGCGCCGTGCGGGATTCCTGCTGGACGGTCACACCTTCACCGCCCGCCGGCGCCGGTCCTCCAGGTCCGCCAAGGCCCGCCGGACGAGCACCGGGACGAGCCGGCGGCGGTACCCGGCGGAGGCACGCGCGTCGTCGACCGGGTCGGCCGCCCGCGCGTACGCCTCGGCGATCGCCGCGACGAGGCCGGCGTCGGAGAGGCGGTGACC
Organism: Rugosimonospora sp.; assembly: GCA_035278125.1. GTDB lineage: Bacteria > Actinomycetota > Actinomycetes > Mycobacteriales > Micromonosporaceae > DATEJJ01. The sequence goes on along the minus strand of DATEJJ010000661.1, from coordinate 143 downwards.
GCGGGCCATCGCCTCGGCCTCCGCCACCCGCAACGGGACCGGGCGGGCCGCGCGCACCGACACCCGCAGGTCGCGGCAGTACCCGTCGGCGTCGCGGGTCGCGATGGCGCACACGCTCAACGCCGGGCGGTCCTCGGCGGAGC
>DATEJJ010000660.1:0-2019 GCA_035278125.1 Rugosimonospora sp. | reverse complement strand
GGCTGGAGGCCGAGCTGCTGCCCGGCCCGGACGCGCCGGCACTCAGCCGGGCGCTGGTCAGCCGCGCCTGCCAGGAGTGGGGGGTGGGTCGGGTCCGTCGGCTCGCCGAGCTGGTCGTCTCGGAGCTGGCCAGCAACGCGGTGGTACACGCCCGCACGCCGGCGGTGGCGACGGTACGGTTGCTCGACGACTGCTTACAGATGGCGGTACGGGACGGGGATCCGCGGCTCGTGTCCCACCCGCCGCCCGGGGCGCACGGCGCGCACCACGGCGAGCACGGCCGTGGCCTGCTGATACTCGACGCGATGACGGACTCGTGGGGCAGCGCGCCGACCGCCGACGGCAAGGTGGTGTGGGCGCAGGTGCGGATACCGCGGCAGCGAACGGCGCCACCGATGTGAGAGATTCCCTTGCGTGCCCAGGCGAGGCGGGTATGTTCGAGGGGTTCGCAGAGCGGCGCTCAAGCAACGGGTGCCTGGACTGTGCATCAGTAGGCCCGAGCATTCCGCACCCCCGTCCAGCCCCCCACCTGGACGCGCGTGCCGCCGGGCCTCCGGCGATTTCCGGCCACGGTGCCCGCACCGCCGTACCGGCCGCCGCCGCGGCACGTGGAGGCCGCCATGAACCACACGACGAGCAGAGGCGCCGGTACGGCTCGCCTCGACGACACCCGCCCCGCGCCGGGCGCGACCGAGCCCCGGCCGGCGCCCGAACGCGACGGCGACGAAGACTGGCGCGACGACCTGGATGCCCTGGTAAACGGGGAGTTCCGGCGGCGGGTCTCGCTGCGTGCGGACGACCCGGAGCGGGCCCGGATCCGCAACGCCATCATCTGCGCGGGGCTACCGCTGGCCCGCCGCACCGCGCAGCGCTTCCGCAGCCGGGGCGAGCCGCTGGACGACCTGGTACAGGTGGCCACGGTCGGCCTGATCAAGTCGGTGGACCGGTTCGACGTGGACCGGGGCGTCCCGTTCAGCCACTACGCCGGGCCGACGATCCAGGGCGAGCTGAAGCGGCACTTCCGGGACAAGGGCTGGAGCGTACGGGTGACCCGCCGGATGCAGGAGCTGCACCTGGAGATCACGCACGCGGTACCGCAGCTGAGCCAGGACCTCGGCGCCTCGCCCACGGTCGCGCAGCTCGCCGCGCACCTGGGCGCCGAGGAGGACGATGTGATTGCCGGCCTGGAGTGCGGTGCGGCGTACCGGACCCGCTCGCTGTCCAGCCCCGTGCACACCGACGACTTCGGCAGCACCGAGCTGGGCGAGGTGATCGGATCCGAGGACGCGGCGCTGGAGTCGATCGCCGACCGGGAGGCGCTGCACCAGGTGCTGGGCGAGCTGCCCGAGCGGGAGCAGCGGATCGTGTCGCTGCGCTTCTTCGGCAACCTCACCCAGTCGCAGATCGCGCAGCGGGTCGGCATCTCGCAGATGCACGTGTCCCGGCTGCTCACCCAGTCGCTGGCGCTGCTGCGCGAGCGGCTGCTCGCCGAGCCGGGCTGAGCCCGGCCCGGCGCGTTGGGGGTCACGGTCCGGCGCGGGGTCAGGGGTACGAGGGCTCCGCGCTGGGCGTGACCACCAGCTCGCGTACCTCGCAGCCGGGCGGCTGGGACAGCGCGAACAGGACCGCCGCGGCGACCCGGTCCGGATCGTTGAGCTGCGCACCCGCCCCGGGCCGGTACCGCTCGGCGCGATCGTCGAAGAACGCGGTGCGCATGCCGCCCGGTACCAGCAGGGTCACGCCGACCTCGCCGGCCAGCTCCACCGCGAGCGCGCGGGTCAGCCCGACCACACCGAACTTGGCCGCGCAGTACGCGGTCGCGTCCGGCAGCACCCGCAGCCCGAGCGTCGACGCCACGGTCACCACCCGGCCGCCCGAGGAGCGCAGGTACGGCAGCGCGCCCCGGATCACCGCGGCGGTGCCGAGCAGGTCCACCCGTACCACCCGGTCCCACACCTCACCGTCCACATCGGACAGTTTGCCGGGGTGGTCGATGCCGGCCGCGGTGACGACCGCGTC
>DATEJJ010000659.1:0-4292 GCA_035278125.1 Rugosimonospora sp. | reverse complement strand
CCGAGGCCGGCGCGGACGCGTTCGTGGCCGGCACCGCGGTGTACGGCGCGCAGGACCGGGCCGCCGCGGTCCGCGCGCTGCGCGCCCAGGCAACCGCCGCCCAGGCCCGCACCCGGTGACCTCATATGACTCCACTGGTTGGCGCTCGCTCCGCTCGCGCGGGTCATGGGGCTGGTCTGCCGCCCGGTAGCCGACCCTCCACTCGGTCGCTGGCGCTCCCTCCCTCCGGGCCGGCTGCGGGCGGCGCCCCATGACCGGATTTGCTGGCGCTCGCGCGGGTCGCGGGCCGGCTGCGGGCGGCGAGCCGTGACCGAGCCTGAGGCAAAGCCTGAGCTGATCCTCGTTGTGGACGACGACGCGGACATCGCCCGGTTCATCGAGGTCAACCTGCGGCTGCAGGGCTTCGACGTGGCGGTGGCCTCGGACGGGCAGGAGGCGCTGGACCTGGTCGTGCAGCAGCGGCCCGACCTGGCCATCGTGGACCTGATGATGCCCCGGGTGGACGGGCTGGAGCTGACCCGGCTGCTGCGCGCCGACCCGATCACCACCTCGATGCCGATCATCATGCTCACCGCGCGCGGGCTGACCGTGGACAAGGTGCTCGGGCTGACCGCCGGGGCGGACGACTACCTGGTCAAGCCGTTCGACACGCTGGAGCTGGTGGCCCGGGTCAAGTCCACGCTGCGGCGCAACCAGGAGTACCGCGAGGTCTCCCCGCTGACCGGGCTGCCCGGCAACACCCGGATCCTGCGCGAGATCGCCGACCGGATCCAGACGGCCACGCCGTTCGCCGTCGGCCACGTCGACATCGACCGGTTCAAGACCGTCAACGACGTGTACGGCTTCGCCCGGGGCGACGAGTTCATCTCGGCGCTGGCCCGTTGCCTGCACCGGGCGGTCCTCGACGCCGGGCTGCCGCCCGCCTTCCTCGGCCACATCGGCGGCGACGACTTCGTCATCGTGTGCACGCCGGAGCAGGTACGCCCGCTCACCGAGCAGGGGATCATGGACTTCATCCGGGCCTCGGACGACCTGTACGACCCGTGGGACGCGCAGCGCGGGTACGTGGAGCTGACCGACCGGCGGGGCGAGGTGAAGCGGGCTCAGCTGGTCACGATCTCGATCGGCGTGGCGCTGTCCACCAGCCGGCCGTACACCGACCCGCGTGAGGTGGTGTCCGCCGCGTCGGACATGAAGAAGGTCGCCAAGTCGCAGCCCGGTTCGTACGTGGCCGTGGACCGGCGGCGCGAGGCGCGCCCGATGTGACCTACGTCGCGCGGTTGACGCGCGGTGCCCCGCTCGTGCAAGACTCTTGAGGTACCCACCACGCGCTGGCGGGACTCGGTGAAAATCCGAACCGGCGGTGATCCGGGCAGTGTGCCCGGTAAGCCCGCGACCCGGTCACTTCCAGTGGCCGGTGGACCTGGTGAGACTCCAGGGCCGACGGTGACAGTCCGGATGGGAGACAGCGCGCGGGCGGATCGTCCCACCGGTACCCCCGGTTGGCGGTCCGGTAGCGGGTCGATGCGCGCCATACGGCGCCGCCGGCCCGACGGGTGGCGCGGTGCGCTACCCGCCCGCTTCGATGTCGCCTTCCCACCAGCGCACCCCGGGTGCGCCGCGAGGAAGGGGCACGAGCGAGATGTTCACCGGCATCGTCGAGGAGCTCGGCACGGTCGCTGACGTGACCGACCTGGGTGACTCGGCCCGTATCGCCATCCGGGGCTCGGTGGTCGCCGCCGACGCCCGGCACGGCGACTCCATCGCTGTCAACGGCGTCTGCCTGACCGTGGTCGAGGTGGACGGCGACGCCTTCACCGCCGACGTCATGCGGGAGACGCTGGACCGCTCGTCCCTGGGCGGCCTGGCCGTCGGCGACCCGGTCAACCTGGAGCGCCCGGTCACCCCGGCCAGCCGGCTGGGCGGCCACCTGGTACAGGGACACGTGGACGGCGTGGGTACGGTCCTGGACCGGCGGCCGGGCAGCCAGTGGGAGATCGTCACGATGTCGCTGCCGCCGCAGCTGGCCCGGTACGTGGTGGAGAAGGGCTCGATCACGGTCGACGGGGTGTCCCTGACCGTCACCGCCGTCTCCGACCTGGACTTCTCGGTCAGCCTGATCCCCACCACGCTCAAGCTCACCACGCTCGGCCACAAGACCGCGGGTGACCCGGTGAACCTGGAGGTTGATGTGATCGCGAAGTACGTCGAGAAGCTGCTGGCGGTGAAGCGATGACCGACGTGGAGGTGGCGGACGTGACCGCGCTGGACAGCATCGAGGACGCCGTCGCCGCGATCGCGGCCGGGCAGCCGGTGATCGTGGTGGACGACGAGAACCGGGAGAACGAGGGCGACCTCATCTTCGCCGCCGAGCTGGCCACGCCCGCGCTGATGGCGTTCACCGTGCGGCACACCTCCGGGTTCATCTGCGCGCCGCTCACCGAGGAGGACGCGGACCGGCTGGAGCTGCCGCCGATGTACCACGTGAACCAGGACCGGCGGGGCACCGCGTACACGGTCACGGTGGACGCCCGGGCGGGGGTGTCGACCGGCATCTCGGCCGCGGACCGCGCCCATACGGTCAGGCTCCTGGCCGACCCGGCGACCACCGCGGCCGAGCTGTCCCGCCCGGGGCACGTGGTCCCGCTGCGCGCCAAGACCGGCGGCGTGCTGCGCCGGCCCGGGCACACCGAGGCCGCCATCGACCTCGCCGAGCTGGCCGGCCTGCGCCCGGCCGGCGTGCTGTGCGAGCTGGTCAACGACGACGGCACCATGATGCGCCTGCCGCAGCTGCGGGACTTCGCCCGGCAGCATGAGCTGCGGCTGATCTCCATCGCCGACCTGATCGCGTACCGGCGCCGCACCGAGCGGCAGGTGGAGCGCGCGGTCGAGGCGCGGCTGCCCACCGAGTACGGCATCTTCACCGCGGTCGGGTACCGGACCCGGTTCGACACCGGGCGGGAGCAGATCGCGCTGGTCTACGGGGACCTCGCGGACGGGCAGGACGTGCTGGTCCGGGTGCACTCGGAGTGCCTCACCGGGGACGTGTTCGGCTCGCTGCGCTGCGACTGCGGACCGCAGCTGCGCGCGGCGCTGCGCCGGGTGGCCGAGGAGGGGCGCGGCGTGGTGCTCTACATGCGCGGGCACGAGGGCCGGGGCATCGGGCTGCTGCACAAGCTGCAGGCGTACCAGCTGCAGGACCAGGGCCGGGACACGGTGGACGCGAACCTCGACCTCGGCCTGCCGGCCGACGCGCGGGACTACGGCACCGGCGCGCAGATCCTGTACGACCTGGGCGTGCGTACCATGCGGCTGCTCACGAACAATCCGGCGAAGCGGGCCGGGCTGGAGGGGTACGGGCTGGAGGTGCTCGGCCGGGTACCGCTGGCCAGCCGCCCGCACCCGGAGAACGTCCGGTACCTGCGCACCAAGCGCGACCGGATGGGCCACCTGCTGGACGGTCTCGACCTGGTCGCGGAGGGCTGAGCGGATGGCGGGGTACGGCACGCCTGACCTGTCCACAGTGGACGCCGCCGGGCTGACCCTGGGCGTCGCGGTGACCCGCTGGCACCACGAGGTCACCGAGCAGCTGCTCGACCGGGCACTGCTGGCCGCCAAGGCGTGCGGCGTCCAGGACACCCGGGTGGTACGGGTGGCCGGCTCGGTGGAGCTGCCGGTGGTGGCCCAGGCGCTGGCCCGCCGGTACGACGCGGTGGTCGCGCTCGGCGTGGTGATCCGGGGCGAGACGGCGCACTTCGCGTACGTGTGCCACGCGGTGACCGAGGGGCTGACCCGGGTGGCGCTGGACGAGTCCACGCCGGTGGCGCACGGGGTACTCACGGTGGACACGGTGGACCAGGCGCTGGAGCGGGCCGGCCTGCCCGACTCCAGCGAGGACAAGGGCTGGTCGGCGACGGTCGCGGCGCTGGACACGGCGCTCGCGCTGCGCCGGCTGTCCGCCGGACGGGGGTAAACCGGCCGCGCCGGTTGCGCGTCTACCTCCCGTGGCAGCCAGACTGGTCACCCAGGCGCATACCGGCGGCGGGACGGCCGATGGGGCGATGAGCGGCGGGCGCACGCCCGGTCCCGGGTGGGACGCCGACGAGGCGGTGACCCGGCTCTTCGGCGCGCACTACCGGCCGCTGGTCCGGCTGGCCGCGCTGCTGGTCGCCGACCGCGCCGTGGCCGAGGAGCTGGTCCAGGACGCGTACGTGCGGCTGCACCAGCGCTGGCGCCGGCTGCGCGAGCCGGACCAGGCGCTGGCCTACCTGCGCACCAGCGTGCTGAACGGG
>DATEJJ010000658.1:0-4628 GCA_035278125.1 Rugosimonospora sp. | reverse complement strand
GGGCGGCGAGCCGGCCGGCCGCGAGCGCCGCGGCCGCAGCGAGCGCGGTCTCCAGCGGGCCGCCCAGCGCGCCCAGCAGGAGCCAGGGCAGCAGGCTGACCAGGCCGGCGATCAGGCCGAGGGCCCAGCCGGAATCCGGTGCCCTCCCGGGGCCGTCCGGGGCGCTATGCCGCAGCGGTACCGCGGCCAGCAGCGCGACCAGGGTGAACAGCGCAAGGTACGCGTCGTTCTGCTGGGTCGGCACCACGCGTGCGCTGCCCAGCACGCCGAGTAGCAGCGCGGCCAGGGCCCAGGCGCGGCCCGCGGCCCGGATGCCCGGTACCCGGGCGTACCGGGTGAGCAGCGCGGCCGGTACCCCGATGAGCACGGCGGCGAGCCACCCGGCCAGCGGCCACAGCCAGACCGGCCGCGGCACCTCCTCGACCAGCGTGACCTGCTCCGTTACCCAGGCCAGCGCCGGCAGCGCGGCGCCCACCAGGACGCTCCACGCGCCCACCAGCGCCGCGGCCACCGCCGAGCCGATAGTTGCCCTGGTCACACCGGCCCAGATCCTCCGCTGCCCCCCGACTGATGGTTACCGTGTAAGTGTGCGTGACCCCACCGTTTCCCGGTACGCCGCCTCGCATCTGTCTCCCCGGCGCCGCGCGGCCGACCTGGCGAAACTCCGTGCCCACCGGTTCGACGTGTTGATCATCGGCGGCGGGGTGACCGGCGTGGGCGCGGCGCTCGACGCGGCCGGGCGCGGGCTGTCCGTCGCGCTGGTCGAGGCTCGGGACCTGGCCTCCGGTACCTCCAGCCGGTCCAGCAAGCTGATCCACGGCGGGCTGCGGTACCTGGAGCAGCTGGAGTTCGGCCTGGTACACGAGGCGCTGCGGGAGCGCGGGCTGCTCGCGACGCGGCTCGCCCCGCACCTGGTGCGCCCGCTGCCGATCCTGGTGCCGCTGGACTCGGTGCGCGGGCCGCTGGCACTGCCGGTACGGGCCTGGCACCGGACGTACTACGGCGCCGGGGTCAGCCTCTACGACGCGTTCGCCGGCTCAGCCAGCGTGGCCGGGCGCTGGTTCGGCACCGGAGCGCCGCGCGGGATGCCGTCCCACCGGCACCTGACCCGCGGCATGACCCGGCGGATGTTCCCGTCGCTGCGCGAGGACCTGCTGACCGGGGCGATCGGGTACTTCGACGGGCAGGTGGACGACGCGCGGTACGTGGCCACCATGGCACGTACGGCGGCCAGCCTGGGTGCGGCGGTGGTACCGAGCGCGCGGGTGGTGGGGCTGGTCCGGGACGCACGCGAGGTGACCGGCGCGGTGGTCCGCGACATGGAATCGGGCGAGGAGTTCCCGGTGGCCGCGCGTACCGTCGTCGCCGCGACCGGGGTGTGGAGCGACGACATCTCCGAACTGCTCGACGACCCGGCGTACCCGGTACGCCCCGCGCTGCGGGTACGCGCCAGTAAAGGGGTGCACCTCGTGGTGCCGCGCTCGGCGATCAGCGGCAACGCCGGGCTGATCCTGCGCACGCCCACCTCGGTGCTGTTCGTGCTGCCGTGGGGCGGGCACTGGATCATCGGTACCACCGACACCGACTGGTCCCTCGACCGCGCCCATCCGGCGGCGTCCGCGCGCGACATCGCGTACCTGCTCGACCAGGTGAACCACTGGCTGGACCGACCACTGTCCACATCGGACATCGAGGGCGTGTACGCCGGGCTGCGCCCGCTGCTGTCCGGCGAGGACGACCAGACCTCGAAACTCTCCCGCGAGCACGCGGTGGTCGAGCCGATGCTGGGTCTGATGCTGGTGGCCGGCGGCAAGTACACCACGTACCGCGTGATGGCGGCCGACGTGATCGACCGGGCCGCGCGCCGGCTCGGTCCCGACGTACCCCCGTCCGGCACGGACCAACTGCCGCTGCTGGGCGCGGACGGGTACCGTCTACTGTGGAGCAACCGGGCGGACGTGGCCCGTCGGCGCGGGGTGAGCGTGGGTGCGCTGGAGCACCTGCTGGAGCGGTACGGCTCGCTGAGCACCGAGCTGCTCGCGCTGATCGAGGCGGAGCCCCGGCTGGGTCGGGCGCTGGACGGAGCGCCCGAGTACCTGGCCGCCGAGGCGGTGTACGCGGTCGAGGCGGAGGGCGCGCTGCACCTGGAGGACGTGCTCACCCGGCGTACCCGCATCTCCATCGAGACGGCGCACCGCGGGGTCGAGACGGCCGCCCACGTCGCGGACCTGATGGGTGCGCGGCTGGGGTGGGACGCGCCGACCCGCGCGCGCGAGGTGGAGCACTACGTCGCGCGGGTGGCGGCGGAGCGCGAGTCGCAGCGGATGCCGGACGACCTGGCCGCGGACGCCGTACGGCTGGGCGCCCCGGAGGTCCGCGGCGCCCGCCAGGCAGCGTAAGGCCGCGGTCAGGGGGCGAGGACGTCGTCGGCGTCGACGATCGTGTACGCGTAGCCCTGCTCGGCGAGGAAGCGCTGCCGGTGCGCCGCGTACTCCGTGTCGATCGTGTCGCGGGCGACCACCGTGTAGAAGTGGGCCTGGCGCCCGTCCGACTTGGGGCGCAGTACCCGGCCGAGCCGCTGCGCCTCCTCCTGGCGGGAGCCGAACGTGCCCGACACCTGGATCGCCACCGCCGCCTCCGGCAGGTCGATGGAGAAGTTGCCGACCCGGGAAATGACCAATGTGGACAGTCGACCGGCCCGGAACTCGTCGAAGAGGCGTTCCCGTTCCCGGGTCGTGGTGGCGCCCTGCACCACCGGCGCGTCCAGGAACTCCGCCAGCTCGTGCAGCTGGTCGATGTACCCGCCGATCACCAGTACCTGGTCGTTCGCGTGCCGGGCCACCAGAGCCTGGACGACCGGCAGCTTGGTGCGGGCCGTGGCCGCCACCCGGTAGCGCTCCTCGGGCTCGGCCGTCGCGTACGCCATCCGCTCGGCGTCGGTCAGCGTGACGCGTACCTCCGTGCAGGAGGCGGGTGCGATCCAGCCCTGCGCCTCGATGTCCTTCCACGGCGCGTCGTAGCGCTTCGGGCCGATGAGCGAGAACACGTCGCCTTCGCGGCCGTCCTCGCGGACCAGGGTGGCGGTGAGGCCGAGCCGGCGGCGGGCCTGCAGGTCGGCGGTGAACCGGAAGATCGGCGCGGGCAGCAGGTGCACCTCGTCGTAGATGACCAGGCCCCAGTCGCGCGCGCCGAACACGTCCAGGTGCGGGAACACGCCGCCGCGCCGGGTGGTGAGCACCTGGTAGGTGGCGATGGTGACCGGGCGGATCTCCTTGCGTTCGCCGGAGTACTCGCCGACCTCCTCATCGGTCAGGGAGGTGCGGGCGAGCAGCTCGCGCTTCCACTGCCGGCCGGCCACGGTGTTGGTCACCAGGATCAGCGTGGTGGCACTGGCCTGCGCCATGGCTGCCGCACCGACCAGGGTCTTGCCGGCACCGCAGGGGAGTACGACCACGCCGGAGCCGCCGGCCCAGAAGTGGTCGACCGAGTCCCGCTGGTACGAGCGCAGCGCCCAGCCCTCCTCGCGCAGGGAGATCGCGTGCGCCTCGCCGTCCACGTAGCCGGCCAGGTCCTCGGCCGGCCAGCCGAGCTTGAGCAGGGCCTGCTTGAGCCGCCCCCGCTCGGAGGGGTGTACCGCGATGGTGTCCGGATCGAGCATGGCGCCGAGCATGCCCGCGAGCTTCTTGGACTTGGCGACCTCGACCAGCACCACCCGGTCCAGGGCGCGCAGCACCAGGCCGTGCGCGGGGTCGTTGACCAGTTGGAGCCGGCCGTAGCGGTCCATGGTCTCGGCCACGTCGACCAGCAGCGCGTGCGGTACCGGGTAGCGGGAGAAGCGCAGCAGCGCGTCGACCACGGACTCGGCGTCGTGGCCGGCGGCCCGCGCGTTCCACAGGCCGAGCGGGGTCAGCCGGTAGGTGTGCACGTGCTCGGGCGAGCGCTCCAACTCGGCGAAGGGTGCGATGGCCATCCGGCAGGCGCGGGCGTCGGGGTGGTCGACCTCCAGCAGCAGTGTCTTGTCGGACTGCACGATCAAGGGGCCGCCGGTCATCGCGCGCTTCCTCGCTAACTGTCGGAGCTGACTCTCGGACGAGCTGACGCTCCAGTCTCCCACGGGGGTCCGACGCTGACCGGGGAGTGGTCTGCGTCACACTTGAGGGGAATCTCGGCGACGCGCGCAACTTTACGAGCACCCGGCCGCGTCTTAGTGAACAGGAGCCCGCAGGATAACCCGGCGGGCTCCGCCAGGCGCCGGGGAGACGCGTCCGGGCCGCGACGGGAGCGACAGACGAGGGTTGGGTCATTCGGGGTGATTCGGCTGGGTGTCGGGGACACCCAGCCGAGATCTTCGTCGTCGACGCGGCAAACGGGGGCAGGCGCGCCCTTGGTGCCTGGTGAACAGGTGCCCGGTGAACTCGTGCCTGGCTAGTCCTCGGGGACGGCCGCGGTTATCCGATGCAGCGCGAAGGTGTGCAGGGTCTCGGTCCGGTCGTCCTCGGCGCGCAGGTAGCCGGCGCCCATGGACACCGGGCGCACCAGCCGCGAGGCGGTGCCGCCGTGCGCGTCCACGTACCCCACCCATACCCGCTGCTTGTCCCGCAGCGCCTGCTGCAGTACAGCCAGCGCCT
>DATEJJ010000657.1:0-8475 GCA_035278125.1 Rugosimonospora sp. | reverse complement strand
TAGAGGCCGTCGGCCGTGGCGACGCCCAGGGCCGCGGCCGAGCCGACCGCCAAAGAGGTACGCGCGGCGAGGCTCGCCACCAGTACGGCCACCGCGCCGACCGGTATGGCGACCCCGTACCCGGCGAGCAGGCCGGACAGTAGCGCGTCGATCACTCCGGCAGCGTGCCAAGCGGGTGCCGGTACGCGCCACCGATTTGCCTGCCTCTTGCCTCGCCACAAATCGACTCCTATCATCGTCTGAAATCTCCGGTTCTTTGAGCCGAAATGCAGTCGAAATGGCGTCGAAGCGCTTCGAAAATGCTTCGAACGCAAGAAAGGCGGTGCCCATGAAACGGTCGGTACGCCTGCTCCTGGCGGCCGGACTCGCGCTTACCACAATCGTGGTGGCGGCCAATGCGGCGTTCGCCGCGGTCTGGTCGTCCTCGGACCAGTGGGGAACGTGGTCGAACGGTGGCTATACGCTCTACAACGACGTCTGGGGCAGCGGCGCGGGACCGCAGACCATCTGGGCGAACTCGTTCAGTAATTGGGGCGTGTGGGCCAACCACCCCAACACCGGTGGCGTCAAGTCCTACCCCAACGTCACCCGGTTCGTCGGGCGGCAGCTCAGCGCGCTCGGCAGCGTGACGAGCAACTTCAACGTGACCGTACCCGGCAGCGGCGCGTACGAGAGCGCGTACGACATCTGGGACAGCGGAAACGCGTACGAGACGATGCTGTGGATGAACAAGACCGGGGCGGTCGGCCCGCTCGGCTCGCTCCAGACCTCGGCCACGGTGGGCGGGCACACCTGGGACGTGTACCGCGGCTCGAACGGCTCCAACCAGGTCTTCTCGTTCGTCCGGCACGGCAACACCAGCTCGGGCAGCGTCAACATCAAGGCCGTGCTGCAGTGGATCCAGAGCCGCGGCTGGTTCGGCAACATCACCCTGGGCAACGTGCAGTTCGGCTTCGAGATCACCTCATCGAGCGGTGGCCTCAACTTCGCCAGCAACAGCTACTCGGTCTCGTTCAGCTGACGCGACCCACGCGCGACCCGGCTCCCACCCCCCGGGGCGGGAGCCGGCCGTCGCTCAGACGTTGAAGTCAGACGTTGAAACCCAGGGCGCGGAGCTGTTCGCGGCCGTCGTCGGTGATCTTCTCCGGACCCCACGGGGGCATCCACACCCAGTTGATCCGGACGTCGTCGACCAGGCCGCCGCCGGGGCCCGTGCACAGCGCCTGCCGGGCCTGGTCCTCGATCACGTCGGTCAGCGGGCACGCGGCCGAGGTGAGCGTCATGTCGACGGTGGCCACGTTCTCCTCGTCCACGTGGATCCCGTACACCAGACCCAGGTCGACCACGTTGATGCCCAGCTCCGGGTCGACGACGTCCTTGAGCGCCTCCTCGACGTCGTCGACCGCCGCCGTTGTACCGGTCTCACTCATGGCTTCCTCCCACGGTCTCCAGCGCCCGGGCGGTCGCGTCCTTGAACGCCATCCAGGGCAGCAGCGCGCACTTCACCCGCGCCGGGTACTTGGCGACGCCGGCGAAGGCCACCGCGTCCTGCAATACTGCCTCGTCCGGCTCGACCTGGCCGCGGCCGGACATCAGGCTCTGGAACGCGTCGTGCCGGCTCATCGCGTCCCCGACCGTGGCGCCGTGCACCAGGTCGTACAGCACGCTCGCCGCCGCCTGGCTGATCGAGCAGCCCAGCCCGTCGTACGACACGTCCTCGATGGTGCCGTCCTGCACCCGTACCCGCACCGTCACCTCGTCGCCGCAGGTCGGGTTCACGTGGTGCGCCTCGGCCTGGTACGGCTCGCGCAGCCCGCGCCCGTGCGGGTGCTTGTAGTGGTCCAGGATGATCTCCTGGTACAGCTGCTCCAGGCGCATCAGGCGAACACCTTCCGGACACGCGCGAGCCCGTCCACCAGCGCGTCGATGTCCGACGGCGTGGTGTACAGGTAGAACGAGGCCCGGGTCGTCGCCGGTACCCCGAACCGCACGCAGGTGGGCCGGGCGCAGTGGTGCCCCACCCGTACCTCCACGCCCAGCGAGTCGAGCACCTGCCCCACGTCGTGCGGGTGGATGCCGGCCAGGTCGAACGAGATCGTGCCGCCGCGCCCCTCCGGTACCGCCGGACCGAAGATCCGCAGGCCCTCCACAGTGGACAGCGCGGTCAGCGCGTACCCGACGATCTCCTGCTCATGCTCGGCGATGGCCGGCATGCCGATGGCACTGAGGTAGTCGACGGCCGCGCCCAGCCCCACCGCCTGCGCGATCGGCGGCGTGCCCGCCTCGAACCGGGCCGGCGGCGGCGCGTAGGTGGTCCGCTCCAGGGTGACCGTCTCGATCATCGAGCCGCCGGCCAGGAACGGCGGCATCTGGTCGAGCAGCTCGGCGCGGCCCCAGAGCGCCCCGATCCCGGTCGGGCCGAGCATCTTGTGCCCGGTGAACGCGATGAAGTCGGCGCCCAGCGCGGCCACATCCACCGGCAGGTGCGGTACCGACTGCGAGCAGTCCAGCAGCACCAGGGCGCCCACCGCGTGCGCCCGGGCGACGATCGGCCCGGGCGGGTTGATCGTGCCCAGGATGTTGGACATGTGCACGAAGCTCACCAGCTTCGTGCGCTCGTTGACCAGCGTGTCCAGGTCCGACAGGTCCAGCCGGCCCTCGTCGGTGACCCGGAACCAGCGCAGCGTGGCGCCGGTACGCTCGCACAGCAGCTGCCACGGCACGATGTTGGAGTGGTGCTCCATCTCGGAGATCACGATCTCGTCGCCCGGCCGCAGCGCGAACCGGGAGCCGGGGCTGGCGTTCGAGAACGCGTACGCCAGCAGGTTGATCGCCTCGGTGGAGTTCTTGGTGAAGACGACCTCCTCCGGCGCCGCCGCCCCGATGAAGGCGGCCACCCTGGCCCGCGCCCCCTCGTACGCCGCGGTGGACTCGGTGCCCAGGGCGTGCACCGACCGGGCCACGTTCGCGTTGTGTACCCGGTAGTGCTCGTCCAGCGCCACCAGCACCTGGCGCGGCTTCTGCGAGGTGTTCGCGCTGTCCAGGTAGACCAGCGGGTACCCGTTGACCTCCCGGTCCAGGATCGGGAAGTCCTCCCGGATCCGCGCGACGTCCAGCCGCCCCGCCGCCAATGTCTCCGTCATGGTTCCCCCGTCACGCTGTCGCCAGGTACCGCTCGTACCCCTCGGCTTCGAGCTTCTCGGCCAGCTCGGGGCCGCCCTCCTCGACGATGCGCCCGGCCACGAACACGTGCACGAAGTCGGGCCGCACGTACCGCAGGATGCGGGTGTAGTGGGTGATCAGCAGTACCCCCGTGTCGCCCTGCTCGCGTACCCGGTTCACGCCCTCCGACACCACCCGCAGCGCGTCGATGTCCAGGCCCGAGTCGGTCTCGTCGAGGATGGCCACCTTCGGCCGGAGCAGCTCCAGCTGCACGATCTCGTGCCGCTTCTTCTCCCCGCCGGAGAAGCCCTCGTTGACGTTGCGCTGGGCGAACGCCGGGTCCATGCCCAGCCGGTCCATGGCCGCGGTCAGCTCCTTGCCCCAGGTGCGCAGCTTCGGCGCCTCGCCGTCGACCGCCGTCTTCGCGGTACGCAGGAAGTTGGCCACGGACACGCCGGGCACCTCGACCGGGTACTGCATGGCCAGGAACAACCCGGCCCGGGCCCGCTCGTCCACGGTCATCGCGAGCACGTCCTGGTCGTCCAGGCGCACGCTGCCGGCGGTGATCTGGTACTTCGGGTGGCCGGCGACCGAGTAGGCCAGGGTCGACTTGCCGGAGCCGTTCGGGCCCATGATGGCGTGCGTCTCGCCCGCCCGCACGGTCAGGTTGACCCCGGCCAGGATCGGCTTCAGCGCCCCGTCCGGCAGCTTGACCGAGACCTGCAGGTCATTGATCTCCAACGTACTCACGGCTGAACTCCATTACTCGGCGTCAATGAAACGAAGACGAAGCCGTCGCGGATCTCGACGGGGTAGACAGGGACCGGCTCGGTGGCCGGCAGGCCGGTGGGTGCGCCGGTACGCAGATCGAAGCGGGAGCCGTGCAGCCAGCACTCCAGCGTGCACCCGTCGATCTCGCCCTCGGACAGCGGTACCGACGCGTGCGAGCACTCGTCGCGGACCGCGTACAGGCCGCCGTCCTCGGTGTGGACCACCGCGATCTGCACGCCGTCCACGTCCGCACTGATCGCGGTACCCGGCGCGACGTCCTCCACCGCACAGACCTTGATCATGCGAGCCTCGCCTCGACGGTCGCCACCAGGCGGTCGTGCAGCTCGGGTACCGGCACCTTGTTCAGCAGCTCCGCGAAGAACCCGCGCACCACGAGCCGGCGCGCCTCGGTATCGGTGATGCCGCGTGACATCAGGTAGAACAGCTGCTCGTCGTCGAAGCGCCCGGTCGCGCTGGCGTGCCCCGCGCCGACCACCTCGCCCGTCTCGATCTCCAGATTGGGTACCGAGTCGGCCCGCGCGCCGTCGCTGAGCACCAGGTTCCGGTTTACCTCGTAGGTGTCGGTACCGGTGGCCTCGGCGCGGATCAGCACGTCGCCGACCCAGACCGTACGCGCCCCCTCGCCCTGCAGGGCGCCCCGGTAGCCGACGTAGCTGCGGCAGTCGGGTACCGAGTGGTCGACCAGCAGCCGGTGCTCCAGGTGCTGCCCGGCGTCGGCGAAGTACAGGCCGTACAGCTCCGCCTCGCCACCGCGCGCCGTGTAGTCCACGCTCGTGTACTGCCGGACCAGGTCACCGCCGAGCGACACCTGGACGTGCACCACCTTGGCGTCGCGGCCCAGCCGGAACCGCACGTGCTGCGCCTGTACCGCGTCCGGCGCCCAGTCGGCCACCGTCACCAGAGTGAGCCGGGCACCGTCGCCGACCAGCACCTCGACGTTGTCCGCCAGCGTCCCGCTGCCCGTGTGCTCCAGTACCAGCGTCGCCTCGGCCAGCTCGCCGACCTGCACGAAGGTGTGCCCGAACGCCAGTTCGCCGGCGCCCACCAGCTTGATGGTCGCCGCCGGTACCACCGCGGCGCGGGCGACCGACACGAGCAGGGCCTCGCTGGCCCGGCCCCACGCCAGCGCGCTGATCCGGTCGAACGGCGTGAGCACCGTACCCAGCCGCGGGTCGGACTTGTCCACAGTGGACACCGACACGCCGGCGGGCAGGTCGCCGTACTCGTGCTTCGGCGTACCGCCGCCCTGGGCGCCGTCGGCCAGCCCGCGCAGCCGTTTGAGCGGGGTGAACCGCCACTCCTCCTCCCGCCCGGTGAGCGCGGGGAAGGCGGCGACGTCGAACGAGCGCAGGGCCTGAGACTTCGTCTTCGGCGGCTGGGCCGTGGTCGGTGAGGTCATGTTCAGCAAGGTCTCCATGGCGTGGTGTGAGCTCGACCGGTAGTTCCGCTTCCGGTGCTGTTGGATCGCGGCGGAGCCGCTACCCGACAGCACCCTCCATTTGGAGCTCGATCAGGCGGTTGAGCTCCAGCGCGTACTCCATCGGCAACTCCTTGGCGATCGGCTCGATGAAGCCGCGCACGATCATCGCCATCGCCTCGTCCTCGGTCAAACCGCGGCTCATCAGGTAGAAGAGCTGATCCTCGCTGACCTTGGAGACGGTCGCCTCGTGCCCCATCGCCACGTCGTCCTCGCGGATGTCCACGTACGGGTACGTGTCCGACCGGGAGACCGTGTCGACCAGCAGCGCGTCGCACTTCACCGTGGAGCGGGAGTGGTGCGAGCCCTCCAGCACCTGTACCAGGCCCCGGTAGCTGGTCCGGCCGCCGCCCCGGGCGATCGACTTGGAGATGATCGTCGAGGAGGTGTGCGGTGCGGCGTGCACCATCTTCGCGCCGGCGTCCTGGTGCTGGCCCTCGCCGGCCATGGCCACGCTGAGCACCTCGCCCTTGGCGTGCTCGCCGACCATGTACACGGCCGGGTACTTCATGGTGACCTTGGAGCCGATGTTGCCGTCGATCCACTCCATGGTGCCGCCCTCGTGGCAGACGGCCCGCTTGGTGACCAGGTTGTACACGTTGTTCGACCAGTTCTGGATCGTCGTGTACCGGCACCGCGCGTTCTTCTTCACCACGATCTCCACGACCGCGGAGTGCAGCGAGTCGGAGGAGTAGATCGGTGCGGTGCAGCCCTCGACGTAGTGCACGTACGCGCCCTCGTCCACGATGATCAGGGTCCGCTCGAACTGGCCCATGTTCTCCGTGTTGATCCGGAAGTACGCCTGCAGCGGGATCTCCACGTGGACGCCCTTGGGCACGTAGATGAAGGAGCCACCGGACCAGACGGAGGTGTTCAGCGCGGCGAACTTGTTGTCGCCGACCGGGATGACCGTGCCGAAGTACTCCTTGAACAGGTCCTCGTACTCACGCAGCCCGGTGTCGGTGTCCAGGAAGATGACGCCCTTTTCTTCCAAATCTTCCCTTATTTTATGATAAACAACTTCACTTTCATATTGTGCCGCTACACCCGCAATGAGCCTTTGTTTCTCTGCTTCCGGAATACCCAATCTGTCATAGGTATTCCTGATGTCCGCCGGCAGCTCTTCCCAGCTCGCCGCCTGCTTCTCGGTGGACCGCACGAAGTACTTGATGTTGTCGAAGTCGATGCCGCTGAGGTCCGCGCCCCAGGCCGGCATCGGCTTGCGGCCGAACAGCCGCAGGCCCTTCAGGCGCAGCTGGAGCATCCAGTCCGGCTCGTTCTTCTTGCCCGAGATGTCCCGCACGACCGCCTCGGACAGGCCCCGCTGCGCCGCCGCACCGGCCAGGTCGGGATCGGCCCAGCCGTACTCGTAACGGCCCAACCCGGCGAGCTGGTCCTCGGTGGTCGGTATGGTCTGCTCGGTCATCAGGCCGTCCTCACAGTCTCGGCAGGGATCATCGGTAGCCGGCGGCGGTCGGGGATGTGCGTCGTGCACACACCGTCACCGTGTGCGATCGTGGCCAGGCGCTGCACGTGGGTGCCGACCAGGCGCGAGATTACCCGGGTCTCCGCCTCGCACAGCTGGGGGAACTCGGCGGCGACGTGCGCCACCGGGCAGTGGTGCTGGCACAGCTGGCCGCCGGTGGCGATCGCCGAGGCCGACGCCGCGTAACCCTCCGCGGTCAGCGCCGAGGCCAGCGCCTCGGCCCGCGCCATCGGGTCGTCGCCCGCGGTCTCCAGCATCTCCCGGCAGTGCGCCTCCAGCGCGGCCACCCGCTGCGAGGCGAATTCGACCACGGCCCGGTCGCCACCCTGGGCCGCGATCCAGCGCAGCGCCGCCGCCGCGAGATCGTCATAGGTGTGGGTACCGCGGCGGAGCCGCGCCTGGTCGGTCAGCTGGAACACGCGGGCCGGGCGACCACGCCCCCGGTGCCCGCGTACCCGCTGCTCCCGGCAGGTCACGTCGCCGTCGGCGAGCATGGCGTCGAGGTGCCGGCGGATCCCGGCCGGGGACACGCCCAGCGCCTCGGCCAGCTCCGCGGCGGTCACCTCGCCGTGCGCCAGCAGGTAGTGCGCCACCCGATCGCGGGTACGGTGATCGGAGGCCGCGCGGGCCTCCCCTGTGATCTCCGTCCCGTTTTTCACAACACCAACGTTACGTATTTCGTGGGGGGTGCGCAAACCGGCCCGCAGGTGATCCGTACCATGTAAGGAGTGCCTAGCCCGCAGCCGCGCCTGTTCCGCCGGGTGACCCTCGCGTCCCTGGTCGGGAACGTTGTCATCGTGATCACCGGCGGGGTGGTACGGCTGACCGACTCCGGGCTCGGCTGCCCCACCTGGCCGCGCTGCACCGGCTCCTCGTATGTCACCACGCGGGCGGCCGGGTACCACGGGATCATCGAGTTCGGCAACCGGATGCTCACGTACGTGCTGGTCGCGCTCGCGGCGGCCGCCCTGTTGACGGCGCTGCGCCGGGGTACCCGGACCCGGCGCCGGGTGCGGCTGGCCGTGCTCGGGCTGGCCACGATCCCGCTGCAGGCGGTCATCGGCGGTGTGACGGTGCTCACGAAGCTGAATCCCTGGGTGGTGTCCGCGCACTTCCTGGCGTCGATCGCGGTCATCGCGATCATGTACCGGCTGTACCGCTCGGCGGTGGAGCCGGACGCGCCGCGCGGTACCGCCGTCACCACGCCGCTGCGCGCGCTGGCCTGGCTCGTGCTCGGGGCCAGCGTCGCGGTACTCGCCGCCGGCTCGGTGGTGACCGGCAGCGGGCCGCACGCCGGTGATCACGGTGCCCGGCGTACCGGGCTGGACCCGGGTGCGGTCGCCCAACTGCACACCGACCTGGTGATGCTGCTGATCGGCCTGTCCCTGGCATTCTGGTTCGCCCTGCGCGCCGCCGATGCCCCGGCGCACGCGGTACGTGCGGCCGGTGTGCTGGTCGCGGTGGAGCTGAGCCAGGGCGCGATCGGCTTCGTCCAGTACTTCACGCACCTGCCCGCGCTGCTGGTGATGCTGCACATGGCCGGCGCCTGCGCGGTGTG
>DATEJJ010000656.1:0-8051 GCA_035278125.1 Rugosimonospora sp. | reverse complement strand
GTCTTGGTCGGGCATTCGCCCGGCACCAAGGCGACCCGATGGGTCGCGGGAAGGGGTCAAGGTGGCTGTGGCCATCGGCACAACTGCGAAGACGGGCGAACACTGCCCGGAGAGTGGCGTCTGGAAGGTGATCGGCACGCCGTCCACGACCGCGCCGATCAGTAAGGGCGAGACCATGCCGCCCTACGGCGGCAAGGCGGTGACGTGGCAGCTCATTCAGTTCGCCTAGCCGTTTCGCCGGCATAAACAGGTAGACCCCGTTGTACCGAGATGATCGCAACACCTCGGTACACGGGGTCTTCCTCGTACTGTAGAGGGGACAGTGTGCGCGAGCGAGTACCCGGACATCAACTAGGGTTGTCAGAGCCTGGTCACCCCGCGTGACTTCCCGTGCTGTTCGGTTTCACGTCCCGTGGTGAGCCAGTCAAGGAGTCGCCGCGCCTCCCAGTCCGGGTTCGCAAGACCCCCGATCAGGTGCACCAGTCAGACCCGTCCCAAGGCGTACCGACCCACGCACCCAGAAGGAGTGGGGAAGGTGCCCCTCCCCACTCCACTGTGGACCATCAAAGCAGTCGGCTCAGGTGGCACCCTTGCCGTTCGGGTCCGCCGGCGGCGGCTCCGTCCCCAGCACCGCGACCTTACCCTCCGTTACCGTCGCACCCTTGCCATCCGGGTCCGCCGTGGCGCCCCCGCCATCAGTCGTGGTTGTTCCGGTGACCGGGCCTGCGCCCGTCGTTGGCTCGCTCATGACGTCCTCCCCCTGGTCGTCGACCGGCCGCCTCACGCACCGGCCACATGGCACAGTACGCCCGCCACCCACCCCGAACAGGCCCTCTGTCGCCCGTCAGACAAGCCTGCCCTTTCGGGCAAACGCAAAATCAGCCGAAGAAAGGAGAGGCCAAGAACCGGGGAAACGATCCAAGCGACACGGGCATGGCAGAGCAGCCCGGCCAAGACCGACAAGCCGCGTGATAGCGTCGTCCCTGACCCGCACCCGGCCCACCCGGTACCCCGGAGGCGCGGAGACTATGAGTGACGTGCCGCCCCGCGTGTGCGTACAGTGCCGGGCGCCGGCCGATCCCCTGCACCGGTTCTGTGGCCGGTGCGGTTCGCCCCTGCACACCGTCTGCCCGGCCTGCCGCGCGATCGTTGCCCCCGGGCTCGACTTCTGTACCGAGTGCGGTCACCCGATGCGCGCGCCCGCCGCCGGGCAGGAGGAGCGGCGTACGGTCACCGTGCTGTTCGTCGATCTTATCGGGTTCACCGGGATCGCCGAGCGGCTCGACCCGGAGGACCTGCACCAGCTGCAGATGGCGTACTTCTCGACGGCCAGCGCGGTGATCCGCGGGTACGGCGGGATCGTGGAGAAGTACATCGGCGATGCGGTGATGGCCGTGTTCGGGGTACCGGTGGAGACCGAGCACGACGCACACCGGGCAGTGGTGGCGGGGCTGGGGCTGCAGCGGGCGCTGGATGACACGCCGCTGGCGGGCCGGTACCGGATGCGGGCCCGGGTGGGTGTGGCGACCGGTGAGGCGCTGGTTGATCTGGCGGCGGTACGGCAGTCGGGCGAGGCGCTTGTGTCCGGTGACGTGGTGGCGACGGCGGCCCGGCTGCAGCAGTACGCGCCGACCGGCGGGGTTCTCGTGTCGGCGGCCACGCGCCGGGCCACGTACAGCAGCGTGCGGTACGCGGATGAGCCGTTGAGCCTGGCGCTGGCGGGCAAGTCGGGTCCGGTGGAGGCGTGGCTGGCCAGGGAGCCGGTACGGCACCCGGCGGTGATCGACGACGAGGTGACTCCGCTGGTCGGGCGGGTACACGAGCTGGACCTGCTGACCGCGGCGCTGACCTCGTGCGTACGCGAGGGGGAGGCCCGCCTGGTGTCGGTGGTGGGCGGGCACGGGCTGGGCAAGAGCCGGCTGGTACGGGAGCTGTGCCGGCGGGTGGAGGCGATGCCGGAGCTGCTGGTCCGGTGGCGGGTGGGGCGGTGCCTGCCGTACGGGGAGAGTGGAACCTACGGGGCGCTGGCCGAGATCGTGAAGACCGAGGCGTCGATCCTGGACAACGACGATCCGGCCACGGCACGGGATCGGCTGTCGGAGGCGCTGGCGCAGGTGCTGCCGGCGGAGAGCGTGCCGCGGCTGGTGGAGTTGATCGGTCCGCTGGCGGGGTTGCCGGGGCGGCCGGCGAATCCGGGGGAGACGCACGCGGCGTGGCGGCAGGTGCTGTTCGCGATGGCGCAGCAGGTGCCGACGGTGCTGGTACTGGAGGATCTGCACTACGCGGACCCGGTACTGCTGCGGTTCGTGACGGATCTGTTGGGAGCGGCGGCCGGGGTGCCCCTGTTCGTGTTGTGCACGTACCGGCCGGAGTTGCTGTCGGACCAGCCGCTGTGGTCGGCGGCGCTGCCGGGCACGCTGACGGTGTCGCTGGGCGCGCTGCGCGGGGCGAAGCTGCGGTTGCTGCTCAGCAGCCTGTTGCAGCGGCACGGCCTGCCGGACGAGTTGGCGGACCGGCTGGCGACGATCACCAACGGGAACCCGATGTACGCGGTGGAGTACGTCCACATGCTGGCGGAGCGGGCTGCGCGCGAGGTGATCGATCCGGACGCGGACCTGGCGATTCCGGAGACGGTGCACGGTGTGGTGGCGAACCGGATCGATCTGCTGGGGCGGGACGAGCGGACGGTGCTGCACGCGGCGGCGGTGCTGGGGGAGGGGATCTGGCCGGCGGCGCTGGCGGCGATGGTGGACATGGTCGAGCCGGAGATCGGGCGGATCCTGACGGGGCTGATCCGGCGGGACATGCTGGCGTCCGCGGGGCGGGGTGACGGCGACGGGGAGCTGACCTTCAGGCACGTGCTGCTGCGGGACGTGGCGTACGGGCGGCTGCCGCGGGCGGCGCGGGTGACGCTGCACCGGCGGGCGGCGGACTGGCTGGAGCGGGTGTCGGTGGAGGGGCGTCACGACGGTGCGGCGGCGGTGGCCCGGCACCGGCTGGCGGTGCTGACGCTGGCGGAGAGCCTGGGCGCGGATACGGGGCGGGACGCGCGGGCGGCGCGGGAGGCGCTGACGGTGGCGGCGCAGGCTGCGTTCGCGACGTACGCGGTGGCTCCGGCACTGTCGCATGTGGAGCAGGCGCTGAACCTGTGGCCGGTGGACGAGGAGCCGGACGAGCGCCGTGGCTGCGAGTTGCTGCGCTGCCGGCTGGCGTTCCTGGCGGACAGCGAGCGCTTCTACCGGGACGGCGGCGCGAAGGATCTGGCCCGGCTGGTTGAGCGGATGCGCGAGGCGGGGGACGGGCTGGGCGAGGCGCGCGCGGAGACGCTGCTCGGCCTGGTCGAGGTGGTCCGCGTGGAGCGACAGCGGGCGCTGGAGCATCTGGGGCGCGCGGTGGAGCTTTTCGCGGATCTGCCGGACAGCGCGGCCAAGGCGGAGGCGTACGGCGAACTGGCCCGGCTGCGCATGGTGGAGTACGAGTCGGCGCAGGCGCTGCCGGCGGCGCAGACGGCGGGCGAGATGGCGGAGCGGTTGGGTCTCGTGGACGCGGCGGCCAATGCGCGGGTGACGGCCGCGATGGCGCGGTACATCGCGGGGGACCGGGGTGGCCTGGACGGTCTGGAGGAGTGCCTGGTGCTGTGCCGGGAGCAGCGGTTGCCGGCGCTGCGCCGGGCGGCGGCGAACCTGGCGGTGGTGCAGCAGGAGGAGGGCGACATCTCCCGCGCGGCGCAGTTGCAGGCGGAGAGCTCCTCGGCGCAGGGCGCGGCGGTGAGCGCGGTGCTGGACCACTCGGAAGAGGCGGAGTTGGCCTGGTTCACCGGAGACTGGGGCACGCTGCTGCGCGCGGCGGAGGAGTATCTGGACACGGACGACAGCGAGACGACGGACTGGGATCTGCAACTGCGCGGCCGGCGCGCGTGCCTGCGGCTGCTGCGCGGCGAGCCGCCCGGCGACGATCTGGCCCGGTGCCTGGCGGTGGCGCGCCAGTCGGGCTTCCCGCGGCTGTTGTTTGTCGCATGTGGATTCACGGCGCTGGGGCACGCGCTGTCGGGTGAGCCGGCCGCTGCGGCGGAGCTGGTGGCCGAGTTGGCCGGCGTGTGGCGCAGCGCGCCGACGGCGCTGACGGTGGAGTGGCTGTCCGCGCTGGCGCACACGAGCGCGCTGGTCGCCCCGGCCGATCCGGCGGCCGCGGATACCGCGGCGGAGGTGGTGGGTACCACGCTGATCCGCACGCGGTGGGTGGACGCAGCACAGTCGCTTGTGGACGGTGCGCGGGCGGCGGCGGTGGGCGCGCACGAGCGCGCGGCTGAGGCGTTCGTTGCGGCGTTCCGGCGGTACGACGCGATCGGCGGGGCCAGCGACGCGGTGCTGGCCGCGGCGTGGGTGGCGCGCGAGCTGACCGCGGCCGGTTCGGCCGGGGCCGCTCAGCCGTGGGCGGCGAGGGTACGCGCGTTCGCGGAGCGCAACCGCGCACCGGGTCTGGTCAGGCTGGCAGAGTGAGGCAACAGGGAAGCCCGGTCCCTCCATAGTGGAGGAACCGGGCTCCCGTGGTGGTACGGAACGTCAGGACAACGGCGGGAACGCGTTGGCCATCAGTTGCTGGAACTGCGCCGAGAACCACGCACCCGAGACGGGCGAGTTCGGCAGCGCGTTCGTGGCGGAGTTGTTGTTGCGGGCGTTGCCACCGTACGTCGGGTCGCACATCCGGTCGAAGCCCTTGCCGCCCGGGTTGTTGGGGCCGGTCGGGATCAGCGAGCTGGAGCCGTCGGACTCACCCGGCGGCTTGATCCAGACGTACGCGTCGATGTGTGTCGCCGGCGCGGCGGTCGGCCGGATACCCAGACCGGCGCCGCTCTGGTTGCACCAGTCGCCGCGGCTGGGCCGCTTGTCGATCCGGGACTGGTCCACATAGGTGTTCAGGTCGGTCGACGTGCTCACCGCGGTCGGCCGGTTCGGGCCGCCCCACCCGTTGCGCGAGGTGTCGATGAGCATCCCGATGTTCGACGCGAAGCCCGCCGCGACGGCCTTGGTGTAGAACGCCTGCGCGTAGGACAGCTCGTCAAAGAACGGGTTGAACTGGTAGAAGTTCGATGACCGGATGGGCTGGCCACCAATGGTCAGGCTGGAGTCGGGCAGGAACGGCTCGGTGGTCGGCGTGTAGTTCGCGGTGTCGGTGATGAAGCCGTCAACGCTGGCGAAGCCGGCCGTGGTGCCCTGCACCGTCGAGGCGAACAGGCTGATGGCGGGGTTGAAGTTGGTGTCCCAGCCGAGCCAGCCGGAGTGCGCCGCGTCGATGTAGTTGTAGACGTTCGGGATCGGGTGGAACGCGTTGAGGGCGTACTGGATGCCCTTCACGTAGCCACCGTTCTGCTGCATGGTCGCGCACTGCGTCGTGGCGGTGTTGCCGCTCACGTTGGTGACCAGGTTGGGCAGCGAGTCGATCTCGATGATCAGGATGATGCGGATGCCCGCGTACTTCGAGTTGCTCAGCACCGACGCGATGGGGTCGATGTACGAGTGCTCGTAGGTGTTGAGGCCGTCCGCCGGGATCTCGCCGTTGGAGGCGAGCGCCGCGCAGTCCCGGCCCGGCAGGTCGTAGATGACGAACTGGGCGGCTGTCGCACCCTGGGCGAGGGCGGCGTCCAGGTGCCCGGCCAGGCTCCTGGTGTACCCGGAGCCCGCGGGCGCGGTGATGGCGGCCATGCTGTCCAGCCAGACCCCGGTGGGCTGGTTGGAGATGCGGCTACCACCCGTTTCCGCGTTGGCCTTCGCGGCCCAGTCCGGGTTGACGTACATCTTGGCGCCCACGTACGGGTTGTCCACGTGCGCCGGGCAGTTGGTGGTGCACGGCGAGCTGCTGCTGGCCGGCGGGGTGCTCGGCGGCGCGCTGGACGGCGGCCGGGAGCTGGTGCCGGCGGTCGGCGAGGAGCCGGCGGTCGGGCTGCTGCTCACGCCGCCGGTGCAGGTCACGCCGTTGAGCGTGAAGGAGGTGGGTACCGGGTTGCTGCCCGACCACGCGCCGTTGAAGCCGGGGGCGGGGTTGACGCTCGCGCCGGTGGCCACTGAGCCGTTGTACGACGCGTTCGTCACCGTGATGTTCTGTCCGGACGTGCTGACCGTGCCGTTCCACAGCTGGGAGATGGCCTGGCCGGCGGCCGGGAACGTGAACTTGAGCGTCCAACTGGTCAGCGGGTCACCCAGGTTGGTGATGGCGATGTTGCCGCCGAAGCCGCCGGGCCACTGGTTGGTGATCGTGTAGTTGACGCTGCAGCCGGTCGCCGCGTTGGCCTGGGTGGCCGCCACGACAACGAGGCCGGAGCCGAGCACCAGCGCCGACGCCGCGATGACCGTGCGGCGTAGACGCGAGCTCGTGGCTCCGCGTAAAGAGTTGAACTTCATGCGGGGGACTCCTCGCGGCATCTCTCGTCACCGGTCCTGCGTTCAGACCGTGACAGATAGGACGGTGTTTGGGTGCGTGCGGCGCCGCCAGCCACGGCGGCTCGGCATGATGGATCGCCGGGTCGTTCTCCGTTACCGGTAGCCCTGAACGACCTGGTGCTTTGCCCGGCTCCGCTCGGGAATTGACGCATATCATGGCATGGAAACGCTCCCACAGCAAAGGGTCCTGTAAGTTTCCGCGGAGATCAACTTGCCGCCGGGTGGACGCCGCAGCCGCCGTCCGGCCGGTGACCTGCGGCGTTGCCGGACGTACGCACCTGGAAGTTTCACCCGCCCGGCGAGCCACTGGCAGTCGCGCCGTACCGAGGGGTAAACGGCCGGGCGGATAACGGGTGGAGCCGGCTCGGGTACGGCGGAGATGATGGCGCGGTGACCCTCTGGCTCCACGAGATTTCCGAGGCGCACCACCGCATCCTCAACCCGTTCACCGACGAGAAGCTGATGCTGCTCGGCACGGTCAGCCGGGTCGGACCCGGTACCCGCATCCTGGATCTGGCCTGTGGCAAGGGCGAGCTGCTCTGCCGCTGGGCCCAGGTGTACGGGTCCGGCGGCCACGGCGTGGACATCAGCGAGGTGTTCGTCCCCGCCGCCCGGGCCCGCGCGGCCGAACTGGGTGTGGCGGACCGGGTCAGCGTCGAGGTGGGTGACGCGGCGGCGCACGTACCGGATACGCGATACGACATCGTCAGCTGTATCGGCGCCACCTGGATCGGCAACGGCCTGCTCGGCACGCTCGCGCTGATGCGGCGCGCCGTACGGCCGGGTGGGCTGCTGCTCGTGGGGGAGCCGTACTGGACCGAGCCGCCGCCGCAGCGGGCGTACCCGGCGCTGTCCATGACGCCGGACGAGTTCGCCTCGCTGCCCGGTACGCTGGACCGGTTCGAATCGGCCGGCGTGGACCTGGTGGAGATGGTGCTCGCCGACGGCGACAGCTGGGACCGGTACGTGGCGGAACAGTGGTGGACGCTCGCCGAGTGGCTGCGCGCGCACCCGGACGACGAGCGGGCGCAGCGGGTACGCGCGTTCCGCGACGCCGCCCGCCGCTCGCACCTGGAGTACCAGCGCCGTTACCTGGGGTGGGGTGTGTTTGTGCTGAGGGTGGAGGCATGAGCAAGGCACGGCCGGCGGAGCCGGACGACGCGGCGGAACTCGTACGGCTCCGAATGATCATGCTGGCCGCGGTGTCCGGCCAGGAGCCGCAGCCGGGGCCGTGGCAGCAGCGCACCGAGGCCACGCTGCGTACCCGGCTCGACCGCGAGAACGGCTCGTTCGTCGCGTACGTGGTGGACGACCCGGGGGACAGCGGCCGGCTGGCGGCGTGCGCGGTCGGGCTGGTCGAGTACCGGCTCGGTGGCCCGCACAACCCGAGCGGCGAGGTCGGGTACGTGATGAACGTGTCCACCGACCCGGGGCACCGGCGCCGCGGGTACAGCCGGGCCTGCATGACCGCCCTGCTCGACTGGTACCGGCGGCGCGGCATCGCCGTGGTGGACCTGCGCGCCTCGGTGGAGGGCGAGCCGCTGTACCGGTCGCTCGGCTTCGTGCGTACCGCCGATCCGGCCATGCGCCTCACCCTCCACTGAGGACTGACTT
>DATEJJ010000655.1:0-2753 GCA_035278125.1 Rugosimonospora sp. | reverse complement strand
CATACAGACCAGCGCTCTCCGGCGAGCAGTGCGGGCAGCGCGGGTGGAACCGGCAGCCGGACGGCGGCGCTGCGAGATCCGGCGGCGCGCCGGGGATGCCGGACAGGCGCGTGAGCGGCCCGCGCAGCGGCGGGAACGAGTCGCGCAGCCCCCGGCTGTACGGGTGGCGCGGCCGGCGGTACAGCTCGCGGGCGGGCGCGCTCTCCACGATCCGGCCGGCGTACATCACGGCGATCCGGTCGGCCAGCTCCAGCAGCAGGGACAGGTCGTGCGTGATGAAGACGACCGCGAACCCCAGCTCCCGCTGCAACTCGGTCACCTGGCGGAGGATCTGCCGCTGCAGGACCACGTCCACCGCGGTGGTCGGCTCGTCCAGCACCACCAGGTCCGGCTCGCACACCAGGGCCAGCGCGATGGTGGCCCGCTGCCGCATCCCGCCGGACAGCTCGTGCGGGTAGCTGTCCAGCCGGTCGGCCGGCACGCCGACCAGCTCCAGCAGCGCGGCCGAGCGGGCCCGCGCCTGTGCGGTGGACACGGCGCGGTGCGCCCGGATCGCGTCGGTGAACTGCCCGCGCAGCCGCTGCACCGGATTCAGCGCGTTCATCGCGCTCTGGAACACCACGGCCGCGTGCTCCCAGCGCAGCGCGCGCAGCTCCCGCCGGGTCGCGCCGAGCAGGTCGACGGGTGGCCGGCCGGTCGGGCGGAACAGCACCCGGCCCGAGCGGACCACGGCCGGCGGGCGCAGCAGCCGCAGCACGGCGGTGACGAGAGTGGACTTGCCGCTGCCGCTCTCCCCCGCGATGCCGAGGATCTCCCCCGGTCCCACCGCGAACGAGACGTCGGTGACCGCCGCGACCGGCCGGGTACCCGCGTACTCGACGGTCAGCCCGTGGACCTCCAGCACCGGCTCGGCGCCCATCAGGCCCGCCCGCGCGCGACCCGCAGCCGCGGGTTCACCAGCTCGTCGATGCCGAAGTTCACCAGTCCCGCCGCCGCGCCCAGCACCGTGATGGCCACGCCCGGCGGCACGAACCACCACCACGCGCCGCTGGTCAGCGCCTGCCGCTGCTGCGCCAGGTACAGCATGGAGCCCCAGCTGACCGTGTTGACGTCGCCGAGCCCGAGGAAGTCCAGACCCGCCACGGCCAGGATCGAGGTCATCAGGCCGAGCATCAGCGTCGAGGAGATGACCGGCGCGAGGTTGGGCAGCACCTCCATCAGCATGATGCGCCGGTTGCTCTCGCCGAGCAGCCGCGCGTTGAGCACGAAGTCCCGGGTACGCAGGGACAGCGTCTGCACGCGTTTGGCACGGGCACCCCAGGCCCACGAGGTACCGCCGACGATCAGCGCGATGGTCAGCGGGCCACCCCGGCCATGCAGGTAGCCGGCGAGCACGATGATCAGCGGCAGCCCGGGTACCACCAGGAACACGTTGGTGACCGCGTTGAGCACCGCGTCCACCGAGCCGCCGTAGTAGCCGCCGACCAGGCCGACGAGTACCGACAGCACGGTGGAGACCAGCGCCGCGACGACCCCGGCCAGCAGCGAGGCGCGGGTACCCACGACCACCTGCGCCAGCACGTCCTCGCCGCTCTGCGTGGTGCCCAGCGGGTGGGCCAGGGAGGGCGGGCGCAGTACCGCGGTGGCGTTGACGGCGGTCGGCGAGAGCCCGAGTACCGACCCGACGAACACCGGCCCGGCCAGCGCCACGAGCGCGTACCCGCCGATGATGGCCAGCCCCACGCGGGCCTTGGCGTTGGCGGGCAACAGCGTCACGCCGGCTCCCTGGTGCGCGGGTCGAGCAGCACGTACACCGAGTCGGCCAGGAAGTTGGCGGCCAGCACGGACAGCGAGATGATCAGGAACAGTGCCTGCATCAGCGGGTAGTCCAGGTTCACCACGGCCTGTTCGAGCAGGTACCCGACGCCGGGGTAGGCGAACACGATCTCGGCGAGCAGCGAGCCTCCGACCACCGAGCCCAGCGCGATGGCCAGCCCGGAAACCTGCGGCAGCATGGCGTTGCGGGCCGCGTACCCGAGCATCACCCGCCACCGGGCCAGCCCCTTCGCCTCGGCCAGCAGCACGTAGTCCTCGGCCACCGTGGTCACCATCATGTTGCGCATGCCCAGGATCCAGCCGCCGATCGAGGACAGGATGATGGTCGCCGCGGGCAGCACCGCGTGCGCCACCGCACTGCTCAGGAACGGCCAGCGCAGCCCCGGGTCGAGGCTCAGGTCCGCCCCGTTCTGCGCCGGGAACAGGCGGAAGGTGATGGCGAAGACCAGCACCAGGATGGTGGCCACCCAGAAGTACGGCAGCGATCCGGCCACCGTGGCCAGCGGGGCCAGGATGCTGTCCAGCCGGCTGCCCGGGCGGATGCCGGCGACGATGCCGATGCCGGTTCCCAGCAGGAAGGCGAGCGCCGTGGTGACGCCGACCAGCGCGAGTGTCCACGGTAGACCGTCCGCGATGACGGTGCTGACCGGCGTCGGGAAGTAGAACGTGGAGACGCCGAAGTCCAGGTGCGCCAGGTGGTGCAGGTACGCGCCGTACTGCCGCCAGAGGCTCTGGTGCGGGGTGCCGAACAGCGCCTCGATCGCCGCCTGCGTGCCGGGGCTGACCTGCTGTTGCTGCTCCAGCTTCTGGAGTACCACCTGGGCCGGGTCGCCGGGCATCAGCCGCGGGATGAGGAAGTTGAGCGTGACCGCGATCCAGCCGGTGACGAGGTAGAAGACGACGCGGCGCAGCAGCAG
>DATEJJ010000654.1:0-3356 GCA_035278125.1 Rugosimonospora sp. | reverse complement strand
GATCGCGGTCACCTCCGGCGCGGACCGGCTCAGCTACGCGCAGCTCGACGCCCGCGCCAACCAGCTGGCGCACCACCTGCGCGCGCTGGGCGCCGGGCCGGAGCGGCTGGTCGGCGTGTGCCTGCCCCGTGGCCTGGACCTCATCGTCGCGCTGCTGGGCGTGCTGAAGGCGGGCGCGGCGTACCTGCCGCTGGACCCGATCCAGCCGGCCGCCCGGCGCGAGCTGATGGTGGCCGACGCCGGACCGGTCGCCGTGGTCACCGACGCCGCCCTGGCCGCCGACGTGGGCGCGGTACCGCTGGTGCTGATGGACACCGACCGCGGCGCGCTGGACGCCCGGCCCACCACCGCGCCCGTCACGGGCGTCACGCCGGACAACGCCATCTACGTCATCTACACCTCCGGCTCCACCGGCGCGCCCAAGGGCGTCTGCCTCACCCACGCCAACGTGGCCCGGCTGTTCCTGACCACAGTGGACTGGTACGAGTTCACCCCGGACCAGGTCTGGACGCTGCTGCACTCGTACGCGTTCGACTTCTCCGTGTGGGAGATGTGGGGCGCGCTCGCGTACGGCGGCCGCCTGGTCGTGGTGTCCGAAGTGGACTCCCGCGACCCGGACGCGCTGCTCGACGTGCTGGTGCGGGAGCGGGTGACGGTGCTCAACCAGACCCCGTCGGCGTTCCGGTCCCTGGTCGGTGCTGCGGCCGACGGCGACCCGCGGGTCGACGGGCTCTGCCTGCGGTACGTCGTGTTCGGCGGGGAGGCGCTGGAGCTGGCCGACCTGCGGCCCTGGGTGGCGCGGCTGGGCGTGGGCCGGCCCGAGCTGGTGAACATGTACGGCATCACCGAGACCACCGTGCACACCACGGTGTACCCGGCGAGCGTCGCGGACGTGGCCGCCGGCGGCAGCCCGATCGGGCCCGCCCTGCCCGACCTCGGCTGCTACCTGCTCGACCGCAACGGCCACCCGGTACCCGACGGCGTGGTCGGCGAGGTCTACGTGGCCGGCGCCGGGCTGGCCCGCGGATACGTGAACCGCCCCGAGTTGACCGCGCAGCGGTTCGTGCCCGACCCGTTCAGCGGCGCGCCCGGCGCCCGCCTGTACCGCAGCGGCGACCTGGCCCGCACCGGCCCGCGCGGCCTCGAATTCCTCGGCCGGGCCGACGACCAGATCAAGATCCGGGGGTACCGGATCGAGCTGGGCGAGATCCGCGGCGCGGTCCTGGCCCACCCCGAGGTACGCGACGCGGTCGTGCTGGTACGCGAGGACACCCTCGTCGCCTACGTGGTACCCGTCCCCGGCTGCTCCACTGTGGACGGAGCTGAGCTGCTCGGCGTGTGCCGGGACCGGTTGCCGGCGTACATGGTGCCCTCGGCGTTCGTGGTGATCGACGCGGTGCCGTTGACGTCGAACGGGAAGGTGGACCGGCGCCGGCTGCCGGCCCCGGACCGGGAGGCGCTGGGCGTGTCGCGGGCGGTCGTCGGCCCCCGGGACGAGGTGGAGGAGCGGCTGGTCGCGGTCTGGACGCGGGTACTGGGCGTGGCCGAGGTGTCCGTTGTGGACAGTTTCTTCGACCTGGGCGGTGACTCGATCCGGGCGGTGGCGCTCGTCGGCGCGCTGCGCCAGGCCGGGTTCGACGTCGCGGTCCGGGACGTGTTCGAGGCGCGTTCGGTGGCCGGGCTCGCCGCGCTGGTGGCCGGCCGCGACGAGGTCGTGGAGGTCGAGGCGGTCGGCGCGTTCGAGCTGATCGGCGACGCGGACCGGGCGCTGGTACCCGAGGGCGTGGCGGACGCGTACCCGATGTCGATGGTGCAGACCGGCATGCTGGTCGAGATGCTGGCCGACGAGGGCAGCAACAACTACCACAACGTGGTGTCGTTCCGGGTCAACGACGACACCCCGTTCGCCGAGGAGCCGTTCCGCGCGGCGGTACGGGAACTGACCCGCCGCCACGACATCCTGCGCACCTCGTTCCACCTCACCGGCTTCTCCTGCCCGATGCAGGTGGTGCACGCCCCGGATCGGGTGGCGGTGCCGGTGAGCGTGCGGGACTGGGGCGGGGAGGCGGCGCTGCGGGAGTTCGTCACCGCCGAGCGGGCCGAGCTGTTCGATCCGGCCACCGCGCCGCTGCTGCGGGTGACCGTGCACCTGACCGGCGGGTCAGGCTGGCGGCTCAGCTTCACCCAGAGCCACGCCATCCTGGAAGGCTGGAGCTACAACTCGCTGCTGATGGAGCTGCTCGCGGCGTACCGGCAGCTCCGCGACGGCGGCGCCGCGGTCGAACCCGAGCCGCCGCGGGTGCGGTACGCCGACTTCATCGCCGGCGAGCTGCGCGCGCTGGCGAGCGACGCGGACCGCGGGTACTGGCGCGACGTCGTCACCCGGTACCCCAAGTTCACCCTGCCCGCCGCCTGGGCCGGCGACCCGGACCAGCCGCGGGTACGCACCCGGGCCGGTGCCCGCTTCGACGACATCGAGGACGGGCTGCGCAGCCTGGCCCGGTCGGCCGGCGCCTCGCTCAAGTCGGTGCTGCTCGCCGCGCACGTGGCGGTGCTGGGCCGGCTCACCGGCCAGGGGCGCTTCGCCACCGGGCTGGTCTGCCACGCCCGCCCCGAGGCGCCGGGCGCCGAGCGCGTCGTCGGCATGTACCTCAACACCCTGCCGCTGGCCGTGGACCCGGCGACCGGCACCTGGCGCGACCTGGTGGCGCAGGTGTACGCCGCCGAGGCCGAGCTGTGGCCGCACCGCTGCTTCCCGCTGCCCGAGGTGCAGCGCCTCGCCGGCGACCGCCGCCTGCTCGACGTGTACTTCATGTACCAGGATTTCCACCAGGTCGACACCGGCCTGGTACGCGCGGACGCCGCGGCCAGCGAGAGCCCGACCGAGTTCGCCCTCACCGTGACCACGCTCAACCACGTGCTCGGCCTGTCCTCGCACTCGCACGCGCTGCGCCAGCCCGACATCGACCGGCTCGCCGCCATGTACCGCACCGTGCTCGTGGCCATGGCCACCGAGCCGGACGGCGACGCCCGCGCGCTGATCCTGCCCGAGGCCGACGCCGAACTGCTGCGCGCGGCCGGTCACGGCCCGCAGGCGCCGCTGCCCGAGGACCTTGTCCAGCTGGTACGCCGCCAGGTGCGCCGCCAGCCGGGAGCGCTCGCCCTGGTCAGCGGCGAGGAGCGGGTCAGCTACGGCGAACTCTGGCAGCGCGCCGCCCGGCTGGCCCAGCACCTGCGCGCGCACGGCATGGGTGCCGAGGACATCGTCGCGGTCTGCCTGGACCGCACCGCCGACCTGCCGGTCGCCCTGCTCGCCGTGGCCCTGGCCGGCGCCGCCTACTTCGCGGTCAACCGGA
>DATEJJ010000653.1:0-2977 GCA_035278125.1 Rugosimonospora sp. | reverse complement strand
CGGGCCGCCGCTGCGCCGGCCGCCCGGCCACCACCAGCCCGGCCGCGGCCAGCAGCCCCATCCAGCAGAGGTAGTAGCCCAGCGTCGGCACCCCGGTCAGGTTGTCGACGCTCAGGCTGCCGCCACCGCTGGACTGCGCGGCGCTGGCCCAGGGCAGCACCTCCGCGGTCACCGCAAGCGCGACGCCGGCTCCACCCAGCCACAGCGCTACCGGCGGACCGAGCCAACGGGGTACCGGCCGCCACGGTGCGTATCCGGCGCCGACCGGACGGTCACTGGCGCCCCACTCAAGCGTGTCCACATAACGAATATGACACGATTCTCGGGATGCTGCCCCAGCCGGGTCAGCCCGCCGGGGCCGTTGGCGCCCCGGCCGGAGCCACGTCGCGGCTGGTAGCCCAGGCCGCGGCCAGTGCGCCGACGCCGAGCAGAACCGGTCCGAGCGTGCCGAACAACACGCCGGTACCCGCGGCCCCGTGCGCCTTGACCGTCGCCAGCCCGATCGCGTGCACCCCGCTCGCGGTACTCGCGGCACGCGCCCCGATCTGGTTCGCCACCACCGCACCCACCACGCCGAGCACCACGGCGAACGAGCCGCACGCCGGCCGTACCCGCAGCGGGCCGGTCACCGCGGCGGCCACCAGCGCCGCCAGGGCGAGCAGCAGCCCGAGGTACCGGGTACCGCCGGGTGCCACGAACAGCGACATGCCCGGGTCACCCGTCAGCTGTACCGGCGCCTGCGCGCTCGCCGCCTCCACCCGGTACCGCGCCCACGGCAACGCGAACGCCACCAGTTCGCAGACGCCCCCGAGTGCCAGGGGCACCACAAAGGCAGCGGCGCGGATCGAGGTGGCCCGGATCGAGGTGCGACGAACCATCGCACGATCGTCGCACCGCCCGGCGAGTTGGACTAGCGTCGTCACCATGCCGACACGCAACTCCTCCGCCGAATGGCGGGGCAACCTCAAAGAGGGCGCGGGCTCCATGCGCCTCGGCTCCGGCGCGTTCGAGGGCCAGTACTCGTTCAGCTCGCGCTTCGAGTCCGGTACCGGCACGAACCCCGAGGAGCTGATCGCCGCCGCGCACGCGGGCTGCTACTCGATGGCCCTGTCCAACATGCTCAGCCAGGCCGGCCACCCGCCGACCTCGGTGCACACCACCGCTTCGGTGCACTTCGGCCCGGTCGAGGGCGGCTTCGCGATCACCCGGATCGACCTGGAGACCACCGGCGACGTACCGGGGATGTCCGAAGAGGACTTCCTCCGGCACGCCGAGGCCGCCAAGGTGGGCTGCCCGGTGTCCAAGGCACTGGCCGCCGTGGAGATCACGCTGTCCGCCAAGCTGGCCTGAGGGGGTCGCCGCCCCCTTGATGACGCGCGAGCGGTTCGAGCAGCTGGTCGGAGAGGCCCTGGACGAGGTCCCGCCGGAGCTGATGGATCTGCTCGACAACGTGGTGATCCTGGTCGAGGACGACCCGCCAGAATCCGAGCCCGACCTGCTCGGCGTGTACGAAGGGCACGCGCTGACCAGCCGCGGCTGGGACTACAGCGGGGTACTCCCCGACCGGATCATCATCTTCCGCAACCCGATCCTGGACATGTGCGAGTCCGAGGAGGACGTTGTCGAGGAGGTGGCGGTCACCGTGGTCCACGAGCTCGCGCACCACTTCGGCATCGACGACGCCCGGCTGCACGAACTCGGCTGGGACTAGATCCGGCCTTCCCGGATGCGGGCCAACCACGCGGCGGAGTCCGCGTAGTCGGCGTCGGAGGTGCCCTCGGGTACGGGGGCGGGCCCGTCCTGCGCCGCCTTCGGGTACGAGCCGAGGTACCGCACGTCCGCGCAGATCCGGCGCAGCCCCTGCAGCGCCTCGCCCATCCGCGCCTCGGCCACGTGCCCGGAGCAGTCCAGGAAGAACATGTACCGGCCCAGCCGCTCGCCGGTGGGCCAGGACTCGATCCGGGTCAGGTTCACCCCGCGTACCGCCAGCTCGGTCAGCACCGCGAGCAGCGCGCCCACCTTGTCGTGGTGGATGTAGACGGCCAGCGAGGTGAGGTCGTTGCCGGTCGGCCCGGGCGGCGGCCCGGGCAGGGTCACCAGCGCGAACCGGGTCACCGCGTCCGGGTGATCGGCGATCTTGTCGGCGAGCAGCGCCAGCCCGTTGCGGGACACCCCGATCGGCGCGCAGATGGCCGCGTCCACCTCACCCGCGGCGGCACTGATCGCGGCCGCGGCGTTGGACAGCACGTCCACCACGGTCGCGTCCGGCAGGTGGTCGCGCAGCCAGCGGCGGCACTGCGCGGACGCCTGTGGATGGGCCGCGATGGTACGCACGGCGGCCAGCGCGACCGGCGCCCGCGCGGCGAGCGCGAACTCCACGTGCACCACGACGTCCCGCACGATCATCAGCGGGTCGCCGTCGGCCAGTTCGTCGAGGGTCACCCCGACCTGCCCGCCGATCGAGTTCTCCAGCGGTACCAGCGCCGCGTCGGCATCCCCGACCCGTACCGCGTCCAGCGCCTCGGGCACGCTGCGCGCCGGGGTACGGGTACCCGCGGCGGCGGCCGGGATGGACAGCAGCGCCTGCTCGGAGAAGGTGCCTTCCGGACCGAGGTACACGAAGCGGGTCAGTGCCATGCCCGGAACGCTAGCAGTGCGTCGCGGCCAGGATCCCCGCCGGCGCCTGGGTCTGGACCAGCGGCGTGCACACGTCGGTACCGGCGGTGACCAGCGTCAACGACGCCGGCGCGCCCTGCGTCACGACCTGTAACGGCTCCCGCCCCGCCGAGGTGAACACGGTGTACTGCCACCCGCCCGCGCACAGCGGCCCGATCGAGGCGGTGAGCGCGGACGACGCCGGTACCACCTGGTTGCGGCGCAGCAGCGCGATGATCCGGCCGACCGCGGGGTACCCGCCACAGGCCACCGCGGACGCCTCGGCGAAGCTGGGCGGCGCGCTGACCGACGGCGCCGCCGA
>DATEJJ010000652.1:0-5655 GCA_035278125.1 Rugosimonospora sp. | reverse complement strand
TGGACCGGGCGGGGGTACGGCAGCGCAACCCGGCGCTGGCGGGGGAGTACCTGGGTGCGCTGTGGTGCGCCCGGGACGCGGTGGTGGAGCCGCGTACCGCGCAGGTGGCGCTGCGTCGGTACCTGTCCGGCTGGCCCGGGTACCGGTGGGTGCCAGGCCGGGAGGTACGCGACGTGGGCAGCGGCTGGGCCCGGGACGACACCGGCGAGGTGCACACCGGTGACGTGGTCCTGGTGTGTACCGGCGCCTGGCTGTCCGGGTTGGCCCGCACCCTCGCGCCGGAGCTGCCGGTCCGCCGGGTACGGCTGCAGATGATGCAGACCGCGCCGCTGGACGCCCCGCTGACCACGGCCGTCGCGGACGGGGACAGCTTCCGCTACTACCCGGCCTTCGACAGCGCCGAGCTGGACCGGGTGCAGCCGCAGCCGGAGCTGGCCCGCCGGCACGGGATGCAGCTGCTCATGGTGGCGCGGGCGGACGGCGGGCTGACCATCGGCGACACCCACGCCTACCGGGAGCCGTTCGACTTCGACCTGGACGAGGCGCCGTACCGGCACCTGGTCGGGGTGGCCGAGGCGCTGCTCGGCCGGCCGCTGCCGCCGGTGCTGCGGCGCTGGGCCGGGGTCTACGCGCAGGCCACTGATCCGAACCTGCTAGCGTACCGAGCCCAGGTTGCCGCCGGAGTGTGGTTGGTGACCGGGCCGGGTGGGCGCGGCATGACCTGCTCCCCGGCCATCGCCGAGGAGACGGTACGGGAGGCGGGGTTGTGAACCGCGCGGTAGAGATCGCGGTGCTGGACATGGCCGGCACGACAGTACGCGACGAGGGGTCGGTCGAGGCGGCGTTCGTCTCGGCGGCGGAGGCGGTCGGCGCCACGGTGGACGGGCCGATGCTGGAGTTCGTGCGGGCCACCATGGGGCAGTCGAAGATCGACGTGTTCACGCAGCTGTTCGGCGACCCGGAGCGCGCGGCGGCCGCCAACAAGGCGTTCGAGCAGGCGTACGCGGGCCGGGTGGCCGCGGGTGGCTGCACCCCGGTACCCGGTGCCGAGCTGGCCATCTCGGCGCTGCGCGACGCCGGCGTCAGGGTCGCGCTGACCACGGGCTTCTCCGGGGAGACGCAGCGGCTGCTGGTGGAGGCGCTCGGCTGGCGCAGCCTGATCGACCTGTGCCTGGCCCCGGCCGACGCCGGGCGCGGGCGGCCGTACCCGGACCTGCCGCTGCAGGCGCTGCTGCGGCTGGGCGGCAGCCGGGTGCAGGCGCTGCTGGTGGCCGGCGACACGACCAGCGACATGCGCTGCGGCGGGAACGCCGGCGCCGGTCTGGTCGTCGGAGTGTTGACGGGTACCCAGGACGAGCCGGCGCTGCGGGCCGCGGGCGCCAACCACGTGCTGCCCTCGATCGCCGACCTGCCCGAGCTGCTGGGGATCTGAGCAGCGCGGGCGCCGGGTGCGCCACGCATTGTTCACCCGATCGATACACTGTGGACGCTCTATCGATCCCCGTGTCCTCCAGCGTGTATGGCTACCGGGCAACCGGCTGGACAGGATGATGAGGGGAAACCTAGTGCGTAGAGGATTGGTGGCCGTCGTCAGCGTGGCCGCCGCGCTCACCGTCGGGATGAGCGGATGCGCGAGCAGCAAGTCGAGCACCAGCACCACGGGCAGCGGCAGCGGTACCAACGGCAAGAGCGCCGCGACCGCGACCTCCGCGGCGGACCTCGGCGGGATGGACGCCCTGATCGCCGCGGCCAAGAAGGAAGGCAAGCTCAACGTCATCACGCTGCCCCGCGACTGGGCCAACTACGGCGAGTTGATGGACAGCTTCCAGAAGAAGTACGGCATCACCATCACCGACGCCAACCCGGACGGCTCCAGCGCGGACGAGATCACCGCGATCAAGACGCTGAAGAGCCAGGACCGGGCGCCGGACGTGGTCGACGTGGGCCAGGCGTTCGCGCTGTCCGGCACCAAGGACGGGATATACGCCCCGTACAAGGTGGCGACGTGGTCGGACATCCCGGACACGTTGAAGGACACGGACGGCAACTGGTACAACGACTACGGCGGGTACGTGTCGATCGGCTGCGACAGCGGCAAGGTCGCCACCTGCCCGACCACCTTCGCCCAGCTCAACAACCCCGCGTACAAGGGCAAGCTGGCGCTCAACGGCGACCCGACCAAGGCCAACGCGGCGTTCAGCGCGGTGTGGGCCTCGGCGCTGGCCAACAGCGGCTCGTTCGACAACATCAAGCCGGGCATCGACTACTTCGCCACCCTGAAGAAGGCCGGTGTCTACGTGCCGATCCAGGCGACCGCGGCCACCATCGAGAGCGGTGAGACCCCGATCGTGCTGGACTGGGACTACCTCAACGCGGCCAAGGCGGACGCGCTGAAGGCCAAGGGGCGCACGTTCACCGTGGCGGTACCCAAGGACGGGCTGTTCTCCGCGTACTACGCGCAGGCGATCAGCAAGTACGCGCCGCACCCGGCCGCCGCCCGGCTCTGGGAGGAGTACCTCTACAGCGTCGAGGGGCAGAACGGCTGGCTCAAGGGGTACGCGCGGCCGGCCGAGTTCACCGCGATGCAGACCGCGAACACGGTCGACGCGTCGCTGGCGGCGAAGCTGCCCGCGGTGTCGGGTACGCCCACCTTCCCCACCGATGCGCAGACCACCGCCGCCAAGGCGACCCTGACATCGACCTGGGCCACCACGGTCAAGTAGTGACCACGCACAACGGCCAGGTGCAGGACAGCGAGCTGCGGCGCCCCCCGGAAAT
Organism: Rugosimonospora sp.; assembly: GCA_035278125.1. GTDB lineage: Bacteria > Actinomycetota > Actinomycetes > Mycobacteriales > Micromonosporaceae > DATEJJ01. The sequence goes on along the minus strand of DATEJJ010000652.1, from coordinate 2,877 downwards.
CGAGGTGGGCGCCGCGGCCCTACCCCAGCGGGTCCGGCACCGTCCACAGTGGAGCTGGTTGGGGCTGGTGCCGTTCTTCGGGTACGCCGGCCTGTTCTTCCTGCTGCCGGTCGGGGTGCTGCTGTGGACCGCGTTCCAGGACAGCGGCACCGGTGCGGTCACGGTGGACAACGTCCGGCACTCGCTCCAGGGGGCGTACCTGTCCGGGCTGGGCCACAGCGTGCAGCTGTCGCTGGTCGACGCGCTGGCGGCCGCGCTGCTCGGGCTGCCGCTGGCGCAGGCGATCCGGTCCGGGCGGGGTACCCTGCTGCCGCGCCTGGTGTCCAGTGCCAGCGCGGTACTGGCCAACTTCGGCGGCCTGCCACTGGCGTTCCTGTTCGTGGCCGCGATCGGCAACGCCGGGGTGCTCACCACCGTGCTGCACGACCGGTTCGGCGTGTCCCTCTCCGGTGACCTGCACTTCGACCTCTACAGCGTCACCGGGGTCGAGGTGGTGTACCTGTACTTCCTGGTGCCGCTGATGGTGCTGGTGATCACGCCGGCGCTGGAGGGGCTGCGGCCCCAGTGGCGGGAGTCGGCGGAGAACCTGGGCGCCAGCCGCTGGCAGTACTGGCGGCACGTGGCCGGGCCGGTGCTCGCGCCCAGCGTGCTCGGCGCGGTCGCGCTGCTGTTCTGCAGCGCCTTCTCCGCGTACGCCACCGCCGCCGCGCTCACCAACGGCACGCTCAGCCTGACCCCGCTGCAGATCGGCGCGGTGCTGTCCGGCAACGTGCTGACCGGGCAGGAGAACGTGGGCGCGGCCCTGGCCCTGAACATGGTCGTCGTGGTGGTCCCGCTGACCATGCTGTACCTCGCGATGCAACGGAGGACCCAGCGATGGCTGCAATAGACGCCGCATCGACGGTGGTCGGCGCGCCGCAACGGGGGCGCGACCGCGGCCAGCTCTGGCGGCCCCGCTGGTTCCGGCTGACCGCGCTGCTGCTCGCGGCCGTCTACTTCCTCGGGCCGCTGCTCGCCGCGTTCTGGTTCTCCGTCAACAGCGGCAACGGCGTCAGCGCGCACGCGTACACGCACATGTTCGGCGCGCCCGGGCTGACCGACGCGCTGGCCATGTCGCTGGAGCTGAGCGTGGTGACGGTGCTGCTCGCGCTGGCGCTGCTGGTACCCACCATGGTGCTGGCCCACCTGCGGTTCCCGAAGGCCCGGCCGTTCATCGAGGTGCTGTCCCTGTTCCCGCTGGTGGTACCGCCGATCGTGCTGGTCGTCGGGGTCAGCAAGGTGATCGCCTGGGGCAACGGCGCGGACAGCGCGAGCCTCACCGGGCAGCTGTTCAACCAGCTGCTCAACAGCCACCCGCCGTTCATCCTGGCGCTGGAGTACGTGATCCTGGTGCTCCCGTTCAGCTACCGGTCCATCGACTCCGGCCTGCGTACCTCCGGCATCCGGGTACTGGTGGAGGCGGCGGGCAACCTGGGCGCGTCCTGGCCCACCATCCTCTGGCGGGTGGTGCTGCCGACCCTGCGCACCTCCGTGCTGACCGCGGCGATCCTCGCCTTCGCCCTGGTCTTCGGCGAGTTCACCATGGCCAGCGTGCTGCAGTACCAGACCTTCACGGTGTGGCTGCTGCAGTTCCAGAACAACGACGGCCAGCTGTCCGTGGCCCTGGCCCTGATGAGCCTGCTGCTCACCTGGCTGGTGCTGATCGTCTTCACGGTGCTGGCCGGCCGTGACCCCTCGACCCGGAAGGCGCCGGTATGACCAGCGGCGGTACGTCAGTGGAGTTCACCAACGTCAGCCGGGTCTTCGGCACCACCCGGGCGCTGGACCAGCTGGAGCTGCGCATCGAGCCGGGGGAGTTCCTCGCCCTGCTCGGACCGTCCGGCTGCGGCAAGACCACGGCGCTGCGCCTGCTCGCCGGCTTCGACCAGCCGACCAGCGGGTCGGTACTGGTCAACGGGCGGGACGTGTCCCGCGCGCCGGCCAGCAAGCGGGACATGGGCATGGTGTTCCAGTCGTACAGCCTGTTCCCGACCATGACCGCACTGGACAACGTGGCGTTCGGGCTGCGGGTACGCGGCCGGCCGAAGGTGGACCGGCAGCGGCGCGCCGGCGAGCTGCTCGACCTGGTGGGCCTCGCCGAGCACCACGCCAAGTACCCGCACCAGCTCTCCGGCGGCCAGCAGCAGCGGGTGGCGCTGGCCCGGGCGCTCGCCGTAGCGCCGCGGGTGCTGCTGCTGGACGAGCCGCTGTCGGCGCTGGACGCGAAGGTCCGCGAGCAGCTGCGCGACGAGATCCGGCGCATCCAGCTCGACCTCGGCGTGACCACGGTCTTCGTCACGCACGACCAGGAGGAGGCGCTGTCGGTGGCCGACCGGGTGGGCGTGATGCGCGCCGGCCGGCTGGAGCAGTGCGCCAGCCCGACCGAGCTGTACGACCGGCCGAGTACCGCGTTCGTGGCCGAGTTCGTGGGGACCATGAACCACCTGCCCGGGGTGGCCGCGGCCGGCGGGCAGGTACGCATCGGCGCGCAGGTGCTGCCGGCGCAGCGCGGGGCGCCGGCCGAGGGTACGCCGGTCACCGTGCTGGTACGCCCGGAGTCGGTGGAGGTGGCCCCGGCCGGGGACGGGGACGCGGTGGTCATGGTGGCCACCTTCCAGGGCGCGACCAGCCGGCTGCGGCTGCGCCGCGGGGACGGCTCGGAGGTGCTGGCCGACGTGGCGTCGCACCGCGCGGCGGAGCTGGCCGCCGGTACCCGGGTGAACATCACGCTCGTGCCGCGACCCGTACTGCTCGCCGATTCGTAACCCGCCAGACGTCGACAGCCATCACTACGCTGGACAAGGATGAGAACCGTTCATGTTCTCCTCTCAGTCCGGA
>DATEJJ010000651.1:0-15434 GCA_035278125.1 Rugosimonospora sp. | reverse complement strand
GCCGGGCGGAACGGGTCCCGCGTCTGGGACGCCTCGCGCACGGTACGCCCGCGCGGCGAGTACCGGCGGGCGTCGGCCAGGCCGCCGGCCGAGCGCGAGCGCAGCGGTACCACGCTCGCCTCGGCCGGCCTCTTCCCCCGGTTGGCCGGCATCGTCAGTGCCCCGCGCTCGGCGCGGTGGACGTTCCCGGGTGCTGGCTGGTCACGCTCGGCGTGGACGTGGCCGGCTGGGGTACGCCCAGCACCCGCCCGTCCGGCAGCCGGATGAACGCCGGCGTACCCGCCGGTACCAGGCCCAGCTTCGCCGCCTCCGCGGCCAGGTTGTTCGGCGCCTCCTGGCTGGCCAGCCGCTGGTTGAGCTGCTGCTCCTGCCGGTCGAGGCTGGTCTGCTTGTCCTGCAGGTAGGACAGCCGGAACGCGTTCTCGTTGATCTTCGTGTTGAGCACCAGGATGCCCACCACCCCGGCCACCACCACGACCAGTACCAGCGCGACGAACGGCGCGCGCGGCACCGACACCGGTACCGGCGGAGCCGCCCGCAGCCGCGGCCGGTCCGGCTGCCGTGCCGGTACCGGCTGCGGTGCCAGCGCGGTCGCGCCCACCGCCTCGTACTCGGTCGACATGTTCTTGCCTGCCATCGGGCGACGAGACATCGCGGCGTCCGTCATCAGCCCTCCCCCTCTTCATCCGGATCCGCGTTCGCCTGCCACGACGCTCGCTTCCCGTGGTAGGCCCTGCCCCTGGGTTGGTGCAGCGCCTTGACCCCCCGCGCCCGGCCCCCACCGGGCCGCGGTTCCATCCGTTCCACCGCGCGCAGCCGTACCGACGCCGCGCGCGGGTTCGCCGCCACCTCCGACTCGGTGGGCAGTTCCGCCCCCCGGGTCAGCAGCCGCAGCGTGGGCCCGGTACCGGGCAGTTCGACCGGCAGGTCGGGCGGCGCACTGCTGCGCGCCCGCTCCGCCATGGCCCGCTTGACGATGCGGTCCTCCAGCGAGTGGTAGGACAGCACCACCGCCCGACCCCCGGGCGCGAGCCGGTCCAGCGCTGCCGGAAGCGCCGCGGACAGCGCGTCCAGCTCGCCGTTCACCTCGATCCGCAGCGCCTGGAACGTGCGCTTGGCCGGATGCCCACCGGTACGCCGGGCCGGCGCCGGTATCGCGTCGCGAACCAGTTCCGCCAGGCGTGCGCTGGAGGTGATCCGGCCGCGGGCCCGTTCCCGGACGATCGCGGCGGCGATCCGGCTGGCGAACCTCTCCTCTCCGTACACGCGCAGCACCCGCGCCAGGGCAGCCGCGTCGTACTCGTTGACCACCTGCTCCGCGGTACTGCCCCGGGACTGGTCCATGCGCATGTCCAGCGGCGCGTCCTGCGCGTACGCGAAGCCACGCGCCGCCTCGTCGAGCTGCATCGAGGAGACGCCGAGGTCGAACAGCACCCCGTCGATCCGCGCGTACTCCAGCCCGTCGAGCACCTCGGGCAGTTCGTCGTAGACGGCGTGCACGAGGTGGGTACGGCCGGCGAAACCGGCCAGCCGGTCACCCGCGGCCGCGAGGGCCTGCGGGTCGCGGTCCAGCCCGACCAGTACCAGGCGGTCATGGGCGCGCAGCACCGCCTCGGCGTGCCCGCCCAGTCCCAGCGTGGCGTCGACGTGTACGGCGTCCCGGCCCCGGTCACCCGGTCCGGACAGGGCCGGCGCGAGCAGCTCGAGACAGCGCTCGAGCAGCACGGGAGTGTGCCTCGCCCGCATCGTGGACCCCCTCCGGCAACCAGGTCGGCCCCCCGGAAGTTCGCGGCCACCGGAGTTCCTGGTCCGTGCACCACCGCCGTGCCGCCGGATCCCCATCCGCTGCACCAATCTGGCGCCGGGGAAGGGACGCCAGAATCGCGAGCGGCTGGAGATCGAGCGGTACGGCGGTGGGTGTCGCTACGCCTACGCCTTTACAGGCCGCCGGGCAGCACCCCCTCCTCGATGCCGGCGAAGTCGTCTTCGCTCTCGGCGAGGTAGCTGTCCCAGGACTGCTTGTCCCAGATCTCCACGCGGCTGCTCGCCCCGATCACCACGAGTTCGCGGTCCAGCCCGGCGTACTCCCGCAGGTGTCCCGGGATGGTGACCCGGCCCTGCTTGTCGGGCACCTCGTCGTGTGCGCTGGCGAAGAAGACCCGGCTGTACGCCCGGGCCGCCTTGTGGGTCATGGGTGTCTCCCGCAACTGCCCGGCGATGCGCTGGAACTCGGGCGTCGGGAACACGTACAGACAGCGCTCCTGTCCTTTGGTGATCACGACACCTCCCGCCAGCTCATCCCGGAACTTCGCGGGGAGGATCAACCGGCCCTTGTCGTCGAGGCGCGGCGTATGCGTGCCGAGGAACATCCGGCCCACCCCCTACGCTTCCCGACCCCCCGGGACCGGACAGAGCCTCCCAGCCCTGCCACTGCGCCCCACTGTACTCCACTTCCCTCCACCGTCAACGGGAAACCTGCCGTGTCGTCCGCTGTGGACACAGCAAAAGGGCAGCTCACAAACGGTGGCGGAGAGTGGAGGGCGGGGCCGGCCAGGTGCCCCGGTCCGACATCAGACAACCCGATGCCGCCCTTCAAACCAGGGCAAAACCCGCATAACTCTAGGCCGCACGGACGTCTCGGCCATGCGGGGTGGAGAGAAATGGAGGGTACCGGCGCCGCCTGTCCCAGGTGGACAGACGTAGACCCGGCCGGCGCCTGGTACCGCGCCGGCCGGGTCTGGATCGGTGCGGGTCAGGGCGCCGAGGCGAGCCGTACCCAGAGGTCGCGGGCGTCCCGGCGACCGCGCTCGGCCTCGGGCAGCAGCGTCAGGGCCAGCCGCCCGACCGCGTACACGTGGTCGTTGTGGTGCTCGGCCGGCAGCTCATCCAGCACCGTCGACGCGTACGCCAGCCCGCCCGAGATGTCGCCGCCACGCAGCATGCAGCCGGCGCGGTGCAGCTTCACCTGCGTCGGCTGGCGCGGCGGCAGGTCCGGCCGGTACAGCCGCAGCGCCCGATCCTGCGCCGCGTGGGCCGCGCCCGCGTTGCCCAGCCAGGTGTGCACGTACGACTCGGTGTGCCGCAGCCGCACCTCCGGCCAGCCGAGCAGCGACTCCTCGTCGGCCGCCACGTCCGGCGGCATCCGCTCGGTCAGCTCCGCCGCCCGGCGCAGCGCGGCCAGCGCCTCCTCCCGCCGCCCGGCCACCGCCAGGGTCTGCGCGAGCCCGGAGTGCAACTGGGCGGTACCCGCGCACACCCCGCCGCCCACCAGCGCCACCGACTCCTCCGCCCGGGCCAGGATCTCCGGTATCGGCCGGGCCTCGTACATCCCGTCCACCACCTCCCACCCGCGCACGAACGCCTGGGTGGTGCGGTCGCCGGAGCGGTCGGCCGCGTGGCAGGCGGTGCCCCACCAGCGCTTGGCCCGGCGGTACTCGCCGGTGGAGGCGAGCGCGACCGCCATGATCGCGCCGAGCTGGCCGCTGACCCGGGACAGGTCGCGCTCGGTCGCGGTGCCGGCCTTGGTCATCTGCCGCCGCAGCGCGTCCAGGTGCGCGGTCAGGCTGGGCAGCATCGACGCGGGCGGCGTACGCGGGTACGCGTGGGCGTACTCGTCGGCGATCTCCTCCCACTCGGCGACGTCGGGTTCGGCCCCGCCCAGCGCGGTACCGAGGCCGTGGCGTACCACGTCGGTACCGGCGAGCGAGCCGGCGACGCCGAGTACGCCGAGATCCATCAGGAACCGGCGGCGCTGCAACTGCCCGCCGATCTCGGGATCGGGCGCGGCCAGCGCGGCGACCAGCGCGCCGCCCGCGTGCAGTGCCCGGTCGCAGGCCACGGCGAACTCGGCGGCGGCCAGCTTGCGGCCGACCACCACCTCCCACACGTAGCCGCGGGTGTAGCTGGTCGCCATGGCGAGGCGGGGACAGGTCATCCGGCGCTGCCGCAGCAGGTCGCCGAGCCGGTCACGGAACATGTGCGAGCCCATACGGGGAAACCTCCAGGGGTGAAGCCGATGGACAGCCAACGGTCGGCCGTTGTGGCCCGGCTGGTATCACCAGGCCGAAGAGACGACTATATGTCTATGTGTGCAATCGTACCGCGTCAGCCCCGGTCTGGGGAACCCGCGCTGCCCAGTCACGCGGAGGTTGTCGAGGAGTTGGTGCAAGCGGTCGACGTACGGCTGCTGGCACCGCTGGAGCACCTGGTCGGCGGGGAGGAGGTGGAGCGGGTACGCGCGCTGGTCGCGGTACGGGCCTGGGTCTGGGCGGTCCAGCTACTGGGCGGCGACGAGCCGGCGGCCCTGGGTACGGTCTGCCGGCTCGTGTCCGCCCTGTACCCGGGCACCAGCCCGTTCCAGCCACCGGTGCACTGGTGGTCGACTCCCGTGGGACGGGTGGTGGCGCACCGGTTCGGGCACCCGTTCGCGACGTCCGTGTCCTACCCGGTGGCCGGCGCCATGCTCGGCGTCACCCGGCAGGCGGTGCACGATCTCGTGGCACGCGGCAAGCTGGCCCGCCACCCGGACGGCGGGGTGCGGCCCGAGTCGGTACGCGACCGGCTCCGCGGCCCTACTTCACCACGCGGTACCGCAGATGCGTGACGTACGGCGACTCGGCCACCCCGGTGCGCTCCAGCTCCAGGCCGGTACCGAGGTGCTCGAAGAGCCGCTTGCCGCTGCCCAGCAGTACCGGCGACAGCTGCAGCTGGACCTCGTCGACCAGGCCGGCGCGCAGGTACTGCTGGGTCACGTCCGCGCCCATCAGGTTGATGTGCCGGCCCCGGGCGGCGGCCTGCGCCCGGCGCAGCGCGCTGTGGATGCCGTCGGTGACGAAGGTGAAGGTCCCGCTGCGCATCGGCAGCTGGTCCCGACCCCGGTGGGTCAGCACGAAGCACGGCACCGGAAAGGGCGTATCCTCCCAGGCGCCCAGCCCGACGTCGAACGTGCGCCGGCCGAGTATCACCGCGCCCGTGGTGCCGAACAGCTCCTGGATGACCTCGGTGTCCACGTCGCTCGCGGACGCCTTGAAGACCCAGTCGTGCAACCGCATGCCGCCCGCGCCCATGGGCTGCTCGGGGCTCGGGTCGGCCCCGGCCACGAACCCGTCCAGCGACATCGTGACGTGTACGAACACCTTTCCCACGGCGGCCTCCCATCCCCCCATCCGCAGGGATTCAAGCAGATCCAGTGCTTTTGTGCACCGTCGGTAAACGAACGGCCCCACCGGGGCCGGCCGGAGCGGCGAGTTTTCGTAAACGGGGCCGCCCTCCACTCGCCCGGGGACGGCTGCCGGCATCCGTTAACCTTGCCCCGTGACGACGAGGAAGCCGATGCGGGCCAAGCTGGCCACGACGGTGTCGAAGGGCGCGGCCGCGCTGTCCCGGGCCACCGGGCGCGGGGACGGCTCGGTCATCGGCGGGAAGCTCGGGTTGATGATCGACCCCGATCTCCTCGCGCACCTGGCCTCCGGGCGGGAGATCGCGCTGATCTCCGGTACCAACGGGAAGACCACCACGACCCGGTTGACCACCGCGGCCGTGGGCGTGCTGGGCGAGGTGGCCACCAACTCGCTGGGCGCCAACATGCCCACCGGGCACACCTCGGCGCTCGCGAAGGCGGGCGAGACCCCTTATGCGGTACTGGAGGTGGACGAGCACTACCTGCCGCGGGTACTCGCCGCGACCAGCCCGCGGGTGGTGGCCCTGCTCAACCTCAGCCGCGACCAGCTCGACCGGGCCAAGGAAGTGGCGATGATGGCCCAGCTGTGGCGGGACACGCTACGCGAGCACCCGGTACCCGTCGTGGCCAACGCGGACGACCCGATGGTGACCTGGGCCGCCCAGGCCAGCCCGCGGGTGACCTGGGTGGCGGCCGGGCAGCGCTGGCACGACGACTCCTGGGTGTGCCCGGAGTGCGGCGGCGCCATCGACCGCGCCGGCGCCGGCTCGGGCGAGCCCGCGCTCGATGGTGGCGGCGGCGCGCCCTCGGCCGACTGGCACTGCACCAGCTGCGAGCTGCGCCGTCCTACTCCACAGTGGACGCTCGACGGCGACCGGGTGGTGGATCCGGCCGGCGGGCGGCACGACGTGAAGCTGCGGCTGCCCGGACGGGTGAACCGCGCCAACGCGGCGACCGCGCTCGCGGTGGCGGCCGAGTTCGGCGTGGCCCCGGCCGACGCGCTGCCCCGGCTGGCCGAGGTGACCTCCATCGCCGGCCGGTACGCGCAGGTCGAGCGGGACGGGCGGGCGATCCGGCTGCTGCTGGCGAAGAACCCGGCCGGCTGGCTGGAGGCGTTCGACATGGCCGACGAGGCGCCCACGCTGCTGGCCATCAACGCGCGCGACCCGGACGGCCTGGACACCTCGTGGCTGTTCGATGTGGACTTCGCCCCGCTGCGCGGCCGGCAGGTGCTCATCAGCGGCGACCGGGCGTACGACCTGGCGGTGCGGCTGGAGGTCAACGAGGTACCGTTCGCGCACGTCAAGACGTTCCGGGAGGCGGTCGCGTCGGTACCGGAGGGCCGCCTCGAAGTCATCGCCAACTACACCGCCTTCCAGGACATCCGAGCGGAGCTGGACCGTGTCAACTGAGTCGGGGATCAGGATCGTCTGGGTCTACCCGGACCTGCTGTCCACCTACGGCGACCGGGGCAACCTGCTGATCCTGGCCCGCCGGGCGCGGCTGCGCGGCATCCCGGCCGAGGCCGTCGAGGTGCGCTCCGACCAGCCGGTACCGGTGAACGGCGACATCTACCTGCTCGGCGGTGGCGAGGACGGGCCGCAGGCGCTCGCCGCGCAACGGCTGATCGCGGACGGCGGGCTGGTCCGGGCGGCGCAGCGGCGCGCCGTGGTGTTCGCGGTCTGCGCCGGGTACCAGCTGGTCGGCAACTCCTTCTACGCCAAGGGCCAGCAGTGCCCCGGGCTGGGCCTGCTCGACCTGCGCTCGGACCGGGGCGAGACGCGGGCGGTCGGCGAACTGGCCGGCGAGGTCGACCCGCAGCTCGGCCTGCCCACGCTGACCGGCTTCGAGAACCACGGCGGTCGTACCCACCTGGGGGCGGAGGCGCAGCCGCTGGCCAAGGTGACCGCCGGCATCGGCAACGACGGCGCGACCGAGGGCGCGTGGCAGGGCAGCGTGCTGGGCACGTATTCGCACGGCCCCGCACTGTCCCGCAACCCGCTCCTGGCCGACCTCCTGCTCCGCTGGGCCACCGGCATCGATGCGCTGGACCCCGTCGACGACACCTGGCCCGACCGCCTGCGCGGCGAGCGCCTGGCGGCCGTCCGGTCCGCCTGACGCGGGCTCACACGACGACGCTGACCATCCGCCCCGGTACCACGATGACCTTGCGGATGGTCTTGTCGGTGATCTGGTCGGCGACGGCGGCCAGGGCGGCCTCGCGGACAGCCGCCTCGGCGGCACCGGCCGGTACCTCGACCCGGCCGCGCACCTTGCCGTTGATCTGCACCGGGTAGGTGACCGACTCGGCCACCAGCAGCGCCGGGTCGGCCGCCGGGAAGTCCGCGTACGCCAGCGAACCAGCGTGACCCAGCCGCTGCCACAGCTCCTCGGCCAGGTGCGGGGCGAACGGGGACACCATCAGCAGCAGCGGCTCCACCACCTCGCGCGGGCTGCCCTCCGCGCCGACCTGGGTCAGCCGGTTGGTCAGCTCGATCAGCTTGGCGATGGCGGTGTTGAAGCGCAGGCCGTCCATGTCGCCCCGGACGCCGTCGATGACCCGGTGCAGCAGCCGGCGGGTCTCCTCGTCTGCCGGCCCGTCCACCACGCGTACCGCGCCGGAGTCCTCGTCCACCACCGCGCGCCACACGCGCTGCAGGAACCGCTGCGCGCCGACCACGGCCCGGGTCTCCCACGGGCGGGACACGTCCAGCGGGCCCATCGACATCTCGTACACGCGGAACGTGTCGGCGCCGTACAGCGCGCACATCTCGTCGGGCGTCACCACGTTCCGCAGCGACTTGCCCATCTTCCCGTACTCGCGCCGCACCGGTACGCCGTCGTAGAAGTACTTCCCGTCCCGCTCCACGACCTCCTCGGCCGCCACGTACGCGCCCCGCTCGTCGGTGTACGCGTACGCCTGGATGTAACCCTGGTTGAACAGCCTGCGGAACGGCTCGAACGAGGACAGGTGGCCCAGGTCGTACAGCACCTTGTGCCAGAAGCGCGCGTACAGCAGGTGCAGTACCGCGTGCTCCGCCCCGCCGACGTACAGGTCCACGCCGCCGCAGTCGCCGCCGGTACGCGGACCCATCCAGTACCGCTCGTTCTCGGGGTCCACAAAGGACTTCTCGTTGGTCGGGTCCAGGTAGCGCAGCTCGTACCAGCAGGAGCCGGCCCACTGCGGCATCACGTTCGTCTCGCGGGTGTACCGCTTCGGCCCGTCGCCCAGGTCCAGCTCCACCTCGACCCAGTCCCGGGCGCGCGACAGCGGGGTCTCCGGTTCGGTGTCGGCGTCGTCCGGGTCGAACGTCTTCGGCGAGAAGTCGGCCACGTCCGGCAGCTCCACCGGCAGCATCGAGTCGGGCAGCCCGATCGGCAGCCCGGTCTCGTCGTACACGATCGGGAACGGCTCGCCCCAGTACCGCTGCCGGCTGAACAGCCAGTCGCGCAGCCGGTACGTCACCGCGCCCTGCCCGTGCCCGTGCTCCTCCAGCCACGCGGTAACGGCCCGTTTGGCGTCCACGATGGACAGTCCATTCAGGAATCCCGACGCGATGGCGGGACCCTCGCCCACGTACGCCTTGCCCTCGAAGCCCTCCGGCGGCCGCACGGTACGGATGATGGGCAGGTCGAAGACCTCGGCGAACTCCCAGTCCCGCTCGTCCTGCCCGGGTACCGCCATGATGGCGCCGGTACCGTAGCCGGCCAGCACGTAGTCCGCGATGAAGATGGGGATCTGCGCGCCGTTGACCGGGTTGGTGGCGTAGGCGCCGACGAACACACCGGTCTTGTCCCGGGACTCGGCGGTACGCTCGGCCTCGGTCTTGACGGCGGCGAACTTGCGGTACGCGGCGACCGCCTCGGCCGGGGTACCGTGCCCGCCGGTCCACGCCGGCTTCGTGCCCTCCGGCCACGCGGCGGGTACCAGCGCGTCGACCATCTCGTGCTCCGGCGCCATCACCATGTACGTCGCGCCGAACACGGTGTCCGGTCGCGTCGTGAACACGCGCAGCGGGGAGACGCCGGTCGGGAAGTCGATGTGCGCGCCGGTGGAGCGGCCGATCCAGTTGCGCTGCATCGCCTTGATGGGCTCGGGCCAGTCCAGGTACGCCAGGTCGTCCAGCAGCCGGTCGCCGTACGACGTGATGCGCATCATCCACTGCTTCAGGCTGCGCTTGAACACCGGGAAGTTACCCCGCTCGGAGCGCCCGTCCGGGGTCACCTCCTCGTTGGCCAGCACGGTACCCAGGCCCGGGCACCAGTTGACCGGGGCCTTGGAAACGTACGCCAGCCGGTGCTCGTCGACGATCCGGCGTCGCTCCACATCGGACAGTTGCGACCACTCGCCCCCGCCGGGCGTGGCGCGCTGCCCGGACTCGTACTGCGCCACCAGATCCTCGATCGGGCGGGCGCGACCGGCGCCGGTGTCGTACCAGGAGTTGAAGATCTGCAGGAATATCCACTGTGTCCAGCGGTAGTAGCCCACGTCGATGGTGGCCAGCGAGCGCCGGTTGTCGTACGCCAGCCCGATCCGGCGCAGCTGCGCCCTGAACCGCTCGATGTTGGCCTCGGTGGTGGTGCGCGGGTGGGTACCCGTCTGCACCGCGTACTGCTCGGCGGGCAGCCCGAACGCGTCGAAGCCCATCGGGTGCAGCACGTTGTACCCCAGCATCCGCTGGTACCGCGAGTAGCAGTCGGTGCCGATGTAGCCCAGCGGGTGGCCCACGTGCAGCCCGGCACCGGACGGGTACGGGAACATGTCCGCGATGTACCGCTTCTCCGCGCCCGCCCGGGGATGATCGGTATCGGCCAGCGGGCCCACCGGGTTCGGCGCGTGGAAGGTGCCTTCGGTCTCCCAGCGCTCCTGCCACCGCGCCTCGATCTCGCCCGCCAGCTGTGCGGTGTACCGGTGCGGCGGTACGTCCGCCGGCGTCTGCGCTGCCTCAGTCATGGTCTCCACCTTGGGTCCGGTTCACGGTCGGCTTGCTGCGGACACGAAAAGACCCCTCGCGCAGGAGGGGCCGCCGTGCTGTGCGCTGTGTCGTCAGTGCCAGCACGGCCCGCTAAGAAGCCGGAATGCCCGGGTCATGCCGGCAGTGTACCCCCACGCCGCCCTTGACTCCCACCGGGTTCCCCGTAGGGTGTCTGGTGAGCTTCAACTCTCAACAATGGAGGTACTCCATGAATATCTTTCTATGGGTACTACAGATCCTCACCGCGGTGGCGTTTGTCGGCGCGGGATCGATGAAGCTGATCCAACCCAAGGAGAAGTTGCAGCCCCGGATGGCCTACGTGGAGGACTTCTCGGCCAACGCCATCAAGGGCATCGGCGCGGCCGAGGTGCTCGCCGCGCTCGGCCTGATCCTCCCGTGGGCCACCGGCATCGCCAAGGTGCTCACCCCCCTGGCCGCCGCCGGCCTGGTGATCGTGATGATCGGCGCGGTCGTCGTCCACGTGCGGCGCAAGGAGAACAACCAGCTCGGGGTACCACTGATCCTGCTGATACTGGCACTAATCGTGGCCATCGGGCGGTTCGCCGATCTGTAAGCACCGCCGGTACCTGCCGCGCGTGCCGCGCCTGCGTAAGATAACGAAAAGGTTGCGGCGCGCGCGGTACGTCATCAGCCTCGAACACCAGACCGAGACGGTACCGCCCCTACATAGACAAACTGACCGACTCGCGGGCGCCACGATCGCAGCTAGCCTGAGAAGATGCAGGTGGTCCTTTCGGGGAGGTCACGTGTGCCCTCCCGCGAGCCCCGTCGGCCCGCCGCCGGATCGAAGCACGGCTGCCGAGGGATACGAGGAGGAGGACAGTGACCATCCAACGCACCACCGGTGAACTCGACGGGCCCATGCCCGCACCCGAGTTCGCGACCGCCACCGACGGCATCGTCCGCAACATCGAGCAGGTCATCGAGGGCAAGACGGCGACGGTACGCCTCGCGCTCGCGGTCCTGCTCGCCGAGGGACACCTGCTCATCGAGGACGTGCCCGGCGTCGGCAAGACCAAACTCGCGAAGGCGCTCGCCCGCTCGATCGACTGTACCGTCCGGCGCATCCAGTTCACGCCGGACCTGCTGCCCAGCGACGTGACCGGGGTCAGCGTCTACAACCAGGAGACCCGCGACTTCGAGTTCAAGCCGGGCGCGATCTTCGCGAACATCGTGGTCGGCGACGAGATCAACCGCGCCTCCCCCAAGACGCAGTCCGCGTTGCTGGAGTGCATGGAGGAGCGCCAGGTCACCGTCGACGGCGTGACGTACCCGCTACAGACGCCGTTCATGGTGGTCGCCACCCAGAACCCGATCGAGATGGAGGGCACGTACCCGCTGCCCGAGGCCCAGCGCGACCGCTTCACCGCGCGTATCGCGATGGGTTACCCGGACGCCGGCGCGGAGCTGGCCATGCTCGACGTCCACGGCGCCGAGGACCCGCTGTTCCACCTGCGCCCGGTGTGCGACGCGGCGACGGTACGCACGCTGATCGCGACCGTACGCGACGTGCACGTGGCCGACGCCGTCAAGCAGTACGCGGTCAACCTGGTCAACGCCACCCGCGAGTCCCCCGACCTGCGGCTGGGTGCCTCGCCGCGGGCCACGCTGCAGCTGCTGCGCACCGCCCGGGCAGTGGCCGCGCTGGAGGGGCGCGACTACGTCCTCCCCGACGACCTGCAGGCGCTGGCGGTGCCGGTACTGGCGCACCGCATCATCCCGACCGCCGACGCGCAGCTGTCCCGGCGCACCACCGACCTGATCGTGGCCGATCTCGTGCACCGCCTGCCGCTGCCCACCGAGCGTCGCCGTTCCCCCTACGACACGCGACAGGCCCCCGGCCCGACCGCCGGCCAGGCCAACCCGTACGACCGGAGGCGCTAACCGTGCGTGAAGGGCTGCGCGGGCTGACCACGCGCGGCAAGTCATTCCTGGCGGCGGCCGTCGCGGTCGCGCTGGTCGCCGTCGTGCTCGGCGAGAAGGACCTGCTCCGGCTGGCCGTCCTGCTCGGCGTACTCCCGCTGCTGGCCGCCTGGTACGTCGGGCGGACCAGGTACAAGCTCGCCTGCGGCCGGACCCTGGAGCCGCACCGCACCCCGGTCGGGGCCAGCGCCCGGGTGGTGCTGCGGCTACAGAACCTCTCCGGCCTGCCGACCGGCACCCTGCTGCTGGAGGACCGGCTGCCGTACGCGCTGGGCAGCCGCCCCCGCCTCGTGCTGGAGCGCCTGGGCCGGCACCAGGCCAGCTCGGTCGCGTACACGGTGCGGGCCGAGGTACGCGGCCGGTACGAGGTGGGCCCGCTGGTGGTACGGCTGACGGACCCGTTCGGGCTGTGCGAGCTGAACCGCGCCTTCCCCTCGGTGGACCGGCTCACCGTGATCCCGCAGGTGGTACCCCTGCCCCAGCTGCGCCTGGCGGGCGAGTACTCCGGTACCGGCGAGTCCCGGGCCCGGTCGGTGGCGGTACACGGCGAGGACGACGCGGCCACCCGCGAGTACCGGCACGGCGACGACCTGCGCCGGGTGCACTGGCGCTCCACCGCGCGCGTGGGCGAGCTGATGGTGCGCCGCGAGGAGCAGCCCTGGGACAGCCGGGCCACCCTGATCCTGGACACGCGGGCCGACGCACACCGGGGCGAGGGGCCGACCGCCAGCTTCGAGTGGGCGGTCTCGGCGATCGCGAGCGCGGCCGCGCACCTGCGGCACAACGGGTACAAGCTGAGGCTGGCAGCCGAGGCGGGCGCCGACATCGACGCCACGGAGGCCGACGGGGACGGCGCGATCCTGGACTACCTGGCCGAGGTCAAGCCGCAGCGGCACAGCGACATCGCCGCCCTGGTCGAGCGGGTCCGGCACCGCACCGGCGGCGGCCTGGTCATCGGCGTGTTCGGCCTGCTCACTCCGGCCGAGGCGGAACTGCTCAGCGCGGTACGCGGCGCCAACGGCGCGTGCGTCGCGCTGCTTGTCGACAGCACCACCTGGCTCAACCTGCCCACCGCGGCCCGCGAGGAGGCCGACCGGGCGCACGGCACGGCGGCGCTGACCCTGGTCCGCGCCGGCTGGCGCGTGGTCGGCGTCTCGCACGGCGACCGGCTCCCGGCACTCTGGCCACAACTGGCCCGCGGGTCCCAGGGCTTCGCCTGGCGCGCCGCGATGGCCGAAACCGTCACCACCAACACCACCGGCGGCCCACGGTGAGCGCAGCGGGCGGCCGCCCTGCCTGGACTGAGGCGCCACGGGCCGCAACCAACCACCACGCCGCCGCCGAGGGAAGGCAGGGCGCAAAGGCCGCCCGCGCAGCGAACCAACAAGCGGTGAGCGGAGCGAACGGGGAAATAGAGTGAACCAGCGGCGGAACGTCACTCTGGTGGGTGCGGCGGCCACGATCCTGGCCACGGCGCCGATGTCCACCATCTTCCAGAGCTGGACCTGGCTGATCGACTGCATCCTGGCCGTGGTCGCGGTGTGCGGCAGCGCGTTGCTGTCCCGCTCGCTGCGGGCGCCGGTGTGGGCGCAGGCACTGTCCATGGTGGCCGCGCTGACCGTGCTGATCACCCTGCTGTTCGGCCAGCACGCGTTCGCCGGGGTGATCCCCACCAGCGGCACCATCCGTCACTACGGCGACCTGCTCAGCCAGGCCACCAGCGACATCCGCAACCTGGGCGTGCCGGTACCCGACCGGGACGGGCTGCTGTTCCTGATCACGCTCGGCGTGGGTGGCGTGGCGATCCTGGTCGACCTGTTCGCGGTCGGGCTGCGGCAGCCGGCGCTGGCCGGCATGCCCATGCTTCCGCTGTACTCGATCCCGGTGATCGTGCACGAGGACAGCATCTCGTTCGTCCCGTTCGTGATCGGTGCGGTCGGCTTCCTCTGGCTGCTGGCCAGCGACAATGTGGACCGGGTACGCCGGTTCGGCCGGCGCTTCACCGGCGACGGGCGGGACGTGGACCTCTGGGAGCCGTCGCCACTCGCAGCGGCCGGGCGGCGACTGGCGGTACTGGGCGTGGTGCTCGCCGTGGTGCTGCCGCTCGGGGTACCGGGCATGACCGGCGGGCTGCTCGACCGGTTCGGCAGCGGCGGCGACGGCACCGGCGCGGGTACCGGCAACGGCCGGGGTAGCGCGCAGGTCAGCCTGTTCGTCACGCTGTCCGGCCTGCTGAGTCAGACCCGGTCGATCGACATGATCAAGGTGACCACCACCGATCCGGAGCCGTACTACCTGCGGTTCGGCGTGGCAGACCAGCTCACCGCGACCGGGTTCGTGGCCCGGCCGGCCACCGGCGGCCAGCCGCTGAACGGGATCAAGGACCCGACCGCCGCCCAGCCCGGGATCAGCCAGGCGCGGTACCAGGCACGCGTCCAGATCGTGAACTTCGACATGCCGCTGCTGCCGATCTACACCCAGCTCCGGTCCACCGCGAACCTCGACGCCAAGTGGGTGTACGACTCGCTCGGCCAGGTCGTGTACTCCACCCGCACCCGGTCCAGCAAGATCAAACCGTACACGTTCGACTACGTGCGTACCGAGTACACGCCCGACGAGCTGCGCTCCGCGCCGAATCCGCGCACCGGCGAGATGGAGCAGTACACCCGGGTACCGCAGGTCGAGTACGTGCAGGCGCTGGTGAGCCGCCTGACCGCGGGCAAGAACAGCGAGTACGACGCGGTCCGCTCGCTGTACGAGTACTTCTCCGCCAAGAACAACTTCACCTACGCGCTGTCCACCAAGAGCGGCACCAGCGGCAGCGAGATCGTCGACTTCCTGAAGAACAAGGCCGGCTACTGCGAGCAGTACGCCGCCGCGCTGGCCTGGCTGGTACGCGAGGCCGGGTACCCGGCCCGGGTCGCCTTCGGGTTCACCCGCGGGCAGGGGCGCAACGGCAACACGTACACGCTGACCAACCAGGACCTGCACGCGTGGACCGAGGTCTACTTCAGCGGGTACGGCTGGATCCCGTTCGACGCGACGCCCAGCGCCAACCTGTCCGGTCCGGTCAGCACGCCCTGGGCGCCCGATGTGGACAAGGGCGGCACCGCGAACCAGCAGGGGCTGGGCAGCCCGCTCCCGAACACCGCGTCGAGCGCCGGCCCGAACGGCTCATCCAGCGCGCACAACACCTCCGACCCCACCGCTGACGCCGGTACGGCCGCCAAAGCGCCCACGCCGACCTGGCCGCTGTGGGCGCTGGGCGGCCTGCTGGTGCTGCTGATCCTGCTCGCCCAGCCGGCGCTGCGCCGGGCCGTGCTGCGCCGCCGTCG
>DATEJJ010000650.1:0-6273 GCA_035278125.1 Rugosimonospora sp. | reverse complement strand
CGGTACCGGCGCGGCGCCCATCGCGATGGTCAGCGGCTCGGTGAGGACGGCGCGGCCGTTGCCGGTGACCACCTTGACGATCACGGGCAGGGCGCCGGCGAGGAACCCGGCCACCAGTGCCACGCCGCACCGGCCGAACAGATCGCGGTAGCAGAACGCGAGCAGCAGCACCGCGGATCCGGCCAGGTAGGGCAGCGGCAGCCAGTCGTCCCACAGGACGAAGCCGGCAACCAGGCCGAACAGGCCGAAGCGCAGCACGTGCCGCCAGGAGGAGCGGTCCGCTGCGCCCGCCGTCACCACCGCGAGCAGGACCGCGGCGGCGCCCGCGGCGGCCAGCTCCGGGTACCCGCCGGAGGCGCGCATCTGCATCGCCAGCACGTGGTACGACGCGGGCGCGAGGGCGGCGGTCACCGCGACGGCGTACCAGCGGCTGTAGAGGCGGCTGGCGAGCAGGTACATCAGCGTGCCGAACGCGATGTAGACCAGCGGCAGCACGGGCAGCCGCAGCGCGAGCACGGAGGCGCCGGCCAGCGCGATGGCGGGTGCGGCCAGGATCGCCTCGATCGAGCCCATGTAGTGCTGGCCGTAGAAGAACACCGGCAGGTGCCGGCCCTGGGCGATGTGCAGGGCCATCAGCCCCATGGTGGATTCGTCGCCGTCCGAGTTCGGCACGTGGTTGAGGGTCAGCACCACGCGGAACGCGGTGCCGGTGAGGATCAGGGCGGCGGCCACGACCGGCGGCGCGAGCCTGGGCCACCGGCCCGCCACTGTCTCCATCACCCGGACAGGATGCCACGCGCGCGCCGGCCGGGTGACCCCATGGCCACCCGGCCGGACCGGGGAGTGGCGCGGCGGTCAGCGCGCCGTGCAGGTGGGTGCCGGGTTGGTGTTGGTGCCGGCGTACGCGCCGATGAAGCCGAACGTGGTACTGGCGCCGGCGCCGAGGGCACCGTTGTACGACACGTTCGTGGCGGTCACGCTGGCCCCGCTGCCGGTGACCGTGGCGTTCCAGGACTGGCTGATCGTCTGTCCACTGGGGAACGTCCAGCTGGCGGTCCAGCCGTTGATGGCCGCGGCGCCCGCGGTGACGTTCACCTCGGCCTGGAACCCGCCCTGCCACTGCCCGACGATGCGGTACGAGGCGGTGCAGCCGCTGCCCGCGGCGGGCGACGAGGGTACCGGGGACGGCGCCGGCGAGGAGGCGGCCGGGGAGGGCGACGGCGCCGGAGACGGCGTCGCGCCGGTGATGGCCAGTTCGGCGTCGGTGAAGGTACCGTGCGCCGGGTTGATGTCGGTCTCCCCGGCACCGCCGTCGCAGCCGCGGTCCGGGTTGAACAGCAGGTACGTCCCGGAGTTGCAGGTACCGGTTGGCTCGGCGTCGCCGCCGACCACGGCGGAGCCACCGATGCTCACCCCGCCCTGGATCAGCGCGCTGTTCTTCACCACCGCGTTGCCGCTGACCGAGCCGCCGCTGTTGACCCAGGCGAGATCCTCGATGCGCGCGTTGCCGGTGACGCTCGCGCTGCCGTACACGGCGGCGTGCGGGCCGACGTACGCGGTGGCCGCCACGTTGGCGCGGTTGTCGACCCAGCCGCCGCCGTTGGAGTGCCAGTGCCCGCCACCGGGCGCGGCCGGCTTGACGTATCCGGGCTCGTACCCGGACGGTGTGGCGCCGTCGATGCGGAACTCGTACGGGTACCGGTAGTTCTTCGTGTACCCGTCCAGGAACGCGTAGTGGTGCACGGTACCTGGGGTGGCGGCGACCACGAGGTACACGTCCTTCTCGCCGGGCTGGGTCTGGAAGCTGATCTGGCCGTCGGCCGACTGGGACAGGTCGCCGTAGCGCGGCACGCCGTTGCGTACCGCGACGAAGCCGTACGTCCAGCCGGACTGGGCCGCGCTGTTGACGTGTCCCTTGAAGTGCAGCCGGATCAGGCCGCCGTCGGTGCTGGGGACAACCTTGATTTTGTTGTACCCGAAGTCGGAGGGCGCGATCGCGTCGGGGATGGTGTAGTGCCCGGCGGACTGGTTCACCGCGTCCACCCACACGCCGTTGTACGCCGTGACGAACGGGTACAGGCTGGTGATGAACGGCATGAAGTGGCTGCGGTTGGAGTAGTCGTACGTCACCTGGTGCTGCGCGTACGCGCCGACCTCCTGGCCCAGCTCGTCCTGGGTGAGGCCCATGATGCGCCGGTACCCTTCGAGCGGGTGCTCGTTGGTGCGGCTCTCGTTCCAGATCCGGTTGAAGGTGGCGATGCCGCCGTAGTGGTCCACAATGTACTGCATCAGCATCCAGGCGCCGTAGTGGTGCCGGCTGCTGCTGTAGGCCAGGTTCTCGGTACGCAGGAAGCGGGTCAGGTCACCGGCCGCGGTGTCCGGGTACACCTGCATCGCCATGTACTCGGCGCTGGTCTCCCAGAAGGTACCGGCACTCGGGTCGGTGAGGCCGAAGCCGGGCTGGTCCATCCACACGTAGTTCTGGAACACGTGCCCCAGTTCGTGCGCCAGTCCCCAGGAGCCGGGCAGCGCCGCGCCGGGGGCGATGGAGATGACACCCACCACACCGTCCGCCGAGCCGCCCGAGGCCCACGCGTTGATGCCGGTGTTGTTCCACGTCGTGGTGATCAGCACGTCAATCTTGTACTGCGTCAGGTACTTGATCTCCGGCGTGAACTTCATCGTGTTCACGTAGTAGTCGTACAGCTTCTCCAGTTGGGCGAGGATGTTGTCCGGATCGAAGTTGTACGGCGACGGCGCGCTCTTCGGGTCGGTACCCGATTTCTCGCCCCAGAACAGGATGAAGTTGTTCGACTCCTTGGTGCGGTTCTGCGCCCAGGGCACACTGCCGCTGTTCCAGTCCGACGGCACGTGCACCGTCTTGGTGGCCGCGGAGGCGGCGGAGATGAAGTGTGGTGCGGCCACCGGGGCGATTGCCAGTCCACATAGGACGGCAGCGGCTGCGGCGAGGCGGCGCCAGCGGATCCGGGTAGTCATCTGAGTCCTCTGCGTATCCAACCTTGTTAGCGTGCACACAGGCTGGCGTATGCATAGGTGACTGTCAACGAATGCCGCTCATTACAGTTGTTTTCAAGGGTTACCGCGCTGTTTGCGAAAGCAGAGGCGGTGATTCCATCGACTGGCGCAGATGGTCACGCGCGTGTCTAATGTAGCCACCCCGTACCCCGCGTCTGGAGTTTCCTATGCGTATCACCCGTTCCCGAGTGGCCGTCGCGGCGGCCGGTGTCGTGGCGGTCGCCGCGAGTGTCGGCTTCGCCACCGCCTCCGCGCGGGCCGCGTCCGCCGGCTGCGCCGTGACGTATTCCGTGACCTCGCAGTGGCCGGGCGGCTTCGGCGCGAGCATCACCCTGACCAACCTCGGCGACCCGCTCACCGGTTGGAGGCTGACGTGGTCGTTCGCGGCGGGCCAGTCGGTGACGCAGGGCTGGAACGCGACGTTCACGCAGAGCGGAACTCAGGTCACCGCGACGAGCATGTCCTACAACGGCAACCTCGGCACCGGGGCGGGTACGGGGCTGGGCTTCAACGGTGCGTGGACAGGCAGCAACCCGGTGCCGGCCAGCTTCGCCGTCAACGGCGTCACCTGTACGGGCACCGCGACCGCATCCCCGACCGCGAGTGCCGGCCCGACTCCGAGTCCCAGTCCCAGTCCCAGTGCCAGTGCCGCTCGGCACACCTTCACCAACCCGTTGAAGGCACAGGGCCCGGACCCGTGGCTGACGTATGCCAACGGCTTCTACTACCTGGCCACCACGACGTGGAACAACACCATCACGATGCGCAAGTCGTCCACCCTCGGCGGGCTGGCCAGCGCGCCGGACGTGGTGGTCCAGACGCTCACCCGGCCCAACGGCGCGGGTACCATGTGGGCGCCCGAGTTCCACCTGTTGAACGGGCCGGACGGGCAGCGCTGGTACCTGTACTACGTGGCCGGTCAGGAGCCGTACGACCTTGGTACGCAACGGATCCACGTGCTGGAGAGCGCCGGGCTCGACCCGATGGGGCCGTACACCTTCAAGGCCGACATGCTCGACCCGACCCAGGACAACACCTGGGAGTTGGACCCGAGCATCCTGCAGCTGAACGGGAACCTGTACCTGCTCGGCACGTTCTACAACGGTTCGCAGCCGATGTTCATCCGCCCGCTGTCCAACCCGTGGACCGCGTCGGGTACCCGGCACACCCTGTCCACCCCGACGTACGGCTGGGAGACCGTCGGCGGCGCGGTGAACGAGGCGCCGGAGGCGTTGCAGCACAACGGCAAGACGTTCATCGTCTTCTCCGCGAGCCACTGCTCCACGCCCGACTACAAGCTGGGCATCCTCACCTACAACGGCGGCGACCCGCTCGACCCGGCGTCGTGGGTGAAGTCGTCGCAGCCGGTGTTCCAGCGCAACGACGCGGCCGGCGTGTACGGCCCCGGGCACAACGGGTTCTTCACCTCACCCGACGGTACCGAGAGCTGGATCGTCTACCACGGCACCACGAACCCGGCCGGCAACTGTGACATGAACCGCTCCACCCGGGCGCAGAAGTTCACCTGGAACGCCGACGGTACCCCCAACTTCGGTACCCCGGTCGGGCTGGGCGTGACGCTCACGTCCCCGTCGGGGGAGTGAACGCGCGGCGGTAGGCGGCCGGCGACACGCCAACCGTGGTGTGCAGGTGCTGCCGCAGCGACGCGGCGGTACCGAAGCCGGCCTGCCGCGCCACCCGGTCGATGGGCAGGCCGGTGGTCTCCAGCAGGCGGCGGGCGTGCTCGACCCGCTGCAGCGCGAGCCACCGGCCCGGGCTCATCCCGGTCTCGTCCCGGAACCGCCGGGTGAAGGTGCGCACGCTCATGCTCGCGTGCCGGGCCAGCGCCGGCAGGTCGAGTGGCTGGTCCAGATTGGACAGTGCCCAGGCGCGGGTGGCGGCGGTTGTCGTATCTACTGTGGACGGAACCGGGCGCTCGATGAACTGTGACTGGCCGCCGTCCCGCCACGGCGGTACCACGCACCGGCGGGCCGCCCGGTTGGCCACCTCGCTGCCGTGGTCCCGGCGTACCACGTGCAGGCACAGGTCCAGGCCGGCGGCGACACCGGCGGAGCTGAGGATGTCGCCGTCGTCCACGAACAGCACGTCCGGGTCCAGCTTCACCAGCGGGTGCCGGGTGCGGAACAGGTCGGCGTGCGCCCAGTGCGTGGTCGCCGGCCGCCCGTCGAGCAGTCCGGCGGCGGCCAGCACGAAGGCGCCCGTGCAGATGGACATCACCCGGCTGCGCCGGGCTGCCGCCCGCAGCGCGTCCCGTACCTCCGCCGTCCCACCGAGCTGCGGCGACCGGACGTGGATGCCGGGTACCACCACGGTGTCGGCTCGGTCGAGCAGTTCCAGGCCGTGGTCGGGGACGACGCTGAACCCGCCGGTCGCGCGTACCGGCCGGCCGCCGGGCGTGCACACCCGTACCTCGTACAGGCGTTTCATGTCGGTGTGCCGGGCGGCCCCGAACACCTGCGCCGGTACCCCCAGATCAAGGGTGACCACCCCGTCGAGCGCGACGACCGCGACCTGATGTTTGAGCCGTGCAGCGCGGGGCGTGCTCGCCTCCGCCACAACCCGGCTCCGGCTGCGCTCGCCCATGGCCCGATTCTTGCACATGTTGGCATTCAGGCCACTCGCCGATCTTCCTCAGCGACCGGAAGATGGTCGGGTGACGGTGATTTCTGGCAGGTCAGCGCGGCTCCACCGGGCCTGGTGGGTGGCTGTTGTGGCGTTTGTGGCGATCGTGGGCGCGGCCGGGTTCCGGGCCACGCCGGGCGTGCTGATCACGCCGCTGCAGGACGAGTTCGGGTGGTCCCGCGGCACGATCTCCGCCGCCGTCTCGGTCAACCTGGTGCTCTTTGGGCTGACCGCGCCGTTCGCCGCCGCGCTGATGGAGCGGTTCGGCATGCGGCGGGTGGTGTCCGTGGCGCTGCTGCTGATCGCGGCGGGCAGCGGTCTGACCGTTTTCATGCGTACCAGTTGGCAGCTCATCCTGTGCTGGGGAGTGCTGGTCGGGCTGGGTACCGGATCGATGGCGCTGGCCTTCGTCGCGACCGTGACCGGCCGCTGGTTCGTCGCCCGGCGCGGCCTGGTGACCGGGGTGCTCACCGCGGCCGGCGCCACCGGGCAGTTGATCTTCCTGCCGGTGCTGGCCTGGCTGGCGCAGGCGCACGGCTGGCGGTCCGCGGCGCTGACCGTGACCGTCGCGGCGCTCGCCGTGGTGCCGTTGGT